>NZ_JAODZG010000060.1:0-19753 GCF_029835135.1 Stenotrophomonas sp. GD04145
GGAGCGGCAGCATCCGCCAGCCCCGGCGCCAACGCTTTCGCCTCCGGGAACAGGGCGAAGCGCAGGCCCACCAGGCCCATCAACGCCTCGTCGCGTGCCTTGCAGGCCGCCACGCTGCCGACCCGCCCCAGCGAGGCATCCAACCGCTCGCGCAGCGTCTGATCGGCGGTGATCGGCCGGCGTGCGGCGACCTGGCGCCGATAGTGCGCGGCAATCTCCTGCAGGATCTGCTCAACGGCCTCGCGGCTGCGGTCGGGCAGTTCCAGCCGGGCACGCCGCAGCTGCAGGATGTTCAGGCCGATGCGGGCTTCATTGAGCATGTCCACCGACGCGATGTCGCTGCCTTCCGGCGTCGCCGCCAGCCGGGGGGCCAGCAGCCCGAGCAGATCGAGCATGCGCGCGGCGAAGCGCTGCCGGTCCTGCTGTCCGCGGCCTTCGGCCGCTTCCGCCAGGGTGGTCCAGCCTTGCCGGACCAGCCGCCGCGCGGTCCATTCGGCACCTACCGAGCGGAACAGGCGGGTCATCACCACCGCAAAGCCGATGCCGATGAACATCGCCACTGACGAGTTCACGAACGTCTGGATGTTGGCGCTGTAGGTGTTCTGCAGGCTGAGCAGCGCGGCCAGATTGACCGTCAGCGGCAGCGCAAACAACGCACTCTTGGGGTGGTGCAGCAGCAGGCCCAGCGGCAGGAACGCCACCGCCAGCACCAGTGCCAGCAGTCCGAAGTCGTGAACGGCGGGGAATACACCGAACAGGTACACGCCTGCGACCAGCGAAGCCACCATCGCCCACACCAGGAACGAGACCATGCTCGGTGCCGGATCATCCTGTGCCGCGAAGAAGGCCGCCGTTACCGCAGCCATCATCGCGCCGTTGCCACCGCCTTCCCAGCCCAGCGCGATCCACAGCACGCAATAGCCCATCAGCGCCACGCCGGCGCTGAGCGCCGAGAACAGCGCCATGCCGTAGTCGACGTGCCTGTCGGCCGCGACCCGGTCGGTGCGGATGCGATAGTGCGCGCGGTCCAGCGGCGCGTTGCCGTGGTCGATCGCCTGCTGCAGCGTGCGGCAGTCCTGCCACAGGTCCACCAGCTCTTCCAGCCGCAGCAGCAGGCTGGCCAGCTGCAGGTGCTGCAGGTCGCGGTCCACCTGCGGCTTCACTGCGCTGATGCGCGCACGCAGGCGGGCGTAATCACTGGCACTGGCCGGTTGCTGCAGCCATTCGTGAATGTCGTCGATCACTGCCGGCAGCCCATCGGGCAGCGACTGGCCATTGCTTCGCAGCGCACTCAGGCGATCGGCAATGGAGGAAAGCACCGGCAACAGCAACAGCATGCGCTCGCGCAGCCGCTCCATGGAGACCGCCGCGCCGGTGTGGCGCGGATCATCGCGGCGCAGGAACTCGATCAATGCCTCGAACTGCACCAGATCGGCGGCCAGGCGGTTGCGCGGTGCATGCGCGCGGCCTCGCTCCAGGATCTGCCGGCACCACTGCGCCGCATCCTCCATCCAGGTGCCGATGCGCGCGCGCAGCATCGGCCGCACCGAAGCCGGGAACAGCAGCGAGGCGAACAGCACCGCCACCACCGTGCCGAGGATGATCTCCTCGCTGCGTGCCACGACCGTGTCGAAGATCGTCTCCGGCGAGGTCACGGCGGGGAAGCCGATGAAGGCGGTCGTATAGCCGGCGAGCAGGAAGGCATAGCCGCGCGGGCCGCGGTTGAGCAGGGCCAGGAACAGGCAGCCGGCCAGCCAGATCGACATCGCCGCGCTCAGCAGCAGTGGCGTTTCCACCAGCGCGGGCAGCACCAGCAGTGTGGCCAGGCCGGCCACCAGGGTTCCGACGATGCGGTACACGCCCTTGGCGCGGGTCGGGCCCAGCAGCGGCTGGCTGACGATGTAGACCGTACCCATCGCCCAGTACGGGCGCGACAGGTTGCCGGCCATGGCGATGTACAGGGCGGCGATCGCGGCCAGGTAGGTCTTGATCGAGAACAGCCACGCCTGGCGATCGGTCACGGCGTTCATCACTTAGTTCGCCGTGGCCCGTGGAGCGGCCGTCGCCTGCCAGCCACCGCCGAGCACCAGGAACAGGTGGATCTGATCGCGCGAGACCTGTGCTTCGGCCGCGGCCAGTGTGGCATCGCTGGTGGCCAGGCTGCGGTCGGCGTCCAGGCTGGCCAGGTACGGTGTCCGCCCACCCTGGTAAAGCCGGCGGTTCTGCTCGGCTGCCAGCGCGGCCTGTTCCTGGGCGATGCGCAGCGACTGCAGTCGGCGCAGGTCCTGTGCGTAGCGGTCCAGAGCGGTCTGCGTCTCACGCAGTGCCTGCAGCACGGTGTGGTCGAACTCGGCCAGCGCCGCATCGGCGCCCGCTTCGGCAGCGTGGATGCGTGCATGGCTGCCCGATGACGGCAGCGTCCACGAGATCAGCGGCCCGATCGACCACTGCTGGGTCATGGGCTGGCCGAAATCTTCCAGCAGGCCGGCGGCGCCGATCGAAGCCCCCAGACGGATGTCCGGATAGAGTTCGGCGGTAGCCACGCCAATGCGCGCGGTGGCCGCGGCCAGCCTGCGTTCGGCCTGGCGCACATCCGGACGACGCTGCAGCAGCGCACGGCCATCTCCGACCGGCAGCGGTTGCGTCAGCGACGGTGCCTGTGCGCAGTCGATCACCCCGGCCGGCAACTGGCCGGGGGTCTGGCCGAGCAGGGCGGCCAGGGAGTACGCCGCCGCCGAGCGCTGCGCGCGCAATGGCGGCAATGCGGCCTCCAGCAGGGCGACCTGGGCATTGGCACGGGCCAGTTCCGGCGGCGTGCCGCGGCCGGCCGCGATCAACCGCTCGGTCACCGAGCGGCCGCGCTGCTGCAGCTGCAGCGAATGCTCGGCCACATGCAGTTCGTGGTTGGCGTGGCAGATCTCCAGATAGCTGTCGGCCACCTGTGCGACCACGCTGACCTGGGCCAGGTCGCGCGCCGCAGCGACTGCCTGCTCGTCGGCCCGCGCCGCTTCCGCACCGCGCTTGAGCTTGCCGAACAGATCGAACTGATAGCTGACGGCGAACTTGCCATCGGCCAGGTTGATCACCGGCAGTTCGTGTTCCTGCAGGAAGGATTCGGCCGACAACTGCGCGCGGCTGACGCCGGCCTCGGCCTCGTACTCGAAGCCACCGGCGTCCAGTGCCTGTTCGTAGACCGCCGCCGCGCGGCGCAGGTGGGCATCAGCGGCTTTCAACTCAACGTTGTCGCGCAGCGCCTGGCTGATCAGGCCGTCCAGCACCGGATCGTCGTACAGCGACCACCAGCGCGCCGGCAGCGGCTGGTTGGCGGCGATCTGCGGGTTCTGCGTATCGATGAACGCCGCATTCGCCTCCGGGCGCTTGAATGCCGAGCCTTCCGGTAGTGCATAGTCGGGGCCAACGGTCCTGCACGCGGCCAGGCTGGCCAGTGCGACGATCAGGCCGAGGCGGGACAGTGCGGTATTCACAGGCGGCCCCGCGTCGGCGTGGGGCCGGCCTTGCCGTCATCCGCGCGGCGGCCGGTATCCACCGTCACGGTGGCGGTGCGGCCGGCGATCAACTCAACACCCGCGGGAAGATCATCGATGGCAATCCGCACGGGAATGCGCTGCGCCAGCCGCACCCAGTCGAATGCGGGTGTGACGTTCGGCAACAGGCTGCTGCCGTTGCTGCGGTAGCGGTCCTCGATGCCGGCGGCGATGCTCTCCACATGTCCCTGCAATGGCCTGGATTCACCCATCAGGCGGATGTCCACGCGCTGCCCGGGCACCACACCCTGCAGGCGGGTCTCCTCGAAATAGCCATCGATGCGGAATGAGCCGGTATCCAGCAACGCCAGTACCGGTTTGCCGGCCACCACGTAGTCTCCGACGCGCAGCGTACGGTCATTGACTCGACCGTCTGACGGCGCGCGCACTTCCGTGCGGCCCAGATTGAGTTCGGCCAGATCGACTGCGGCCTGTGCCGTGGCCAGCGCGGCCTGTGCGGCCTGCAGCTTGGCCCGGCGCACTTCGGCGTCCTCGGCAGCGACGAGGTCCTGCAGGCTGCGATCACGACCGATCTCGCGCCTCAGCTGGGCCACCGACGCCTGGCGCTCGGCCAGGCTGGCCTGTGCCTGCTCCAGTGCGATGCGGTAGCGCGCACGGTCGACCACGAACAGCAGGTCGCCCTTCTTCACCGCCTGGTTGTCGGCGACGTTCACCGTCTCCACCAGGCCGGACACATCCGGCGCCATCTGCACCACGTCCGCGCCGACATGGGCGTCACGGGTCCAGGGCTCGTCCATGTAATAGACCCACAGCTGGCGCAGCACCAGCAGCGCGACGATCACGGCGGCACCGGTGAGCAGCACCGGCAGGGACTTCTTCACGATCTTGTTCACGATTGCATCCAGCGCAGAAGGTGGAAAAGCAGGCCCAGCACGATCCCGTACAGCGCCAGGTTGAACAGCGCCGGGTGCCACACATGGCGGTAGGCACCGGCGCGTTGCAGCAGCGCGTGCAGACCGCTGTTGAGCAGATAGGCCAGCAGCATCAACCCGAGCAGGGTCGGGACGAACACTCCGTGGAGACTGAATTCACCAGGCATCGGTAGGGCAGGGCAGATGGGGGAGGGGAGGAACAACGGCACAACAACAACGGGTGACAGCCGCTGGCGTGGCAACGGCAGCGGCGGCATCCGGGGACATCGGTCTCACGTGATGCGGTCGGCGGCCTCGGCCAGCAGGCGCCATGCCTTCAGCACGGCGTGCAGTTCATCCATGGAAAGCGCGCCGAACACGTCCTGACGCAGGTCGATCAACTGATCTTCAAGTTCCTGCACCAGCGCTTGGCCGGCCTCGGTCAGCCACAGCAGGTTGGCGCGACGGTCGCTTGCATCACTTTCACGGCGGACCAGGTCGCTGGCACAGAGCTTGTCCAGCAGGCGTACCAGCGAGGGGCCCTCCATGCCCAGCTGCTGGGCCAGGGCGACCTGGCGGATGCCGCCGCCGGAGCGGCCGATCATCAGCAGGGGCATGGTGCAGGCGGTGGAGATCCCGTAGCTGCCCAACCGGCTGTCGGCCAGGCGCTGCCACTGCCGACCTGCATACAGCAGGCCGGAGCTGAGCTGCATCTGCAGCACGGTGCGCTCGTCGAGGGGGCGGTCCATAGATAGATAGGATACTACTAATTTCATTCCTATCAATAGGTTTGTCTGAATGGGCGCCCCATTGCGGTAGCGCCGGGCCATGCCCGGCGAGCGGCATGGGGCCCGTCCACAGAGCCCGCCGGGCACGGCCCGGCGCTACCGCAGCTCGTTCCGGAGTCATGAGCATCGGCCTGCGACCCCGACTGCCGGCACGCGATGAACCGTCCCCACAGGACGACCCCCCCGGTCCTCCGCCACCCGCCCCACATCCCGCGAACGCGATGGGTTAAAGGCAAGAGCAGAAGCAGTGCGGACCAAGGGTCCGCACCCACCAGGGCAGCGGCGCGCCGCTTCCGAAGCCATGAACCCCCGCTTTTGACCCCGCTTTCGGGGGGCCGACCGCGCCAGCAGGAAACTGTCGGAGAGGGGAGGGGCAGGCCGGGCAGGACCGTCCACGGCATGGATGCCGTGGCCGAGCCTACAGGGACGTACTTGCGGCGTGTCCTGCCCGGCCTGCCCCTTCCCCCTCTCGCTCAGCAGCCACGAGGCGCCGGAAGAACCCCCGATGAACCGTCCCCACAGGACGACCCACCCCCCGGTCAGGTACGATGCTCGCCCCCCGTTCGGGACGCTGTACGCAATGAGCAAGAACAACGAAAAGGCCGCCCCGCAGGGCGACGTGACCCAGGACCAGGCCGAGGAGGCCGTGCGCACCCTGCTGCGCTGGGCCGGAGAGGACCCGTCCCGCGAAGGCCTTCTGGACACCCCCCGCCGCGTCGCCGAAGCCTACGGCGACTGGTTCAGCGGTTACCGCGATGACCCGCGCGCCTACATGGAGCGGACCTTCGAGGAAGTCGCCGGTTACGACGAACTGATCGTCCTGCGTGACATCGAGTACGAAAGCCACTGCGAGCACCACATGGCGCCGATCATCGGCCGCGTGCATGTCGGCTACCTGCCGGCCGGCAAGGTGGTGGGCATCAGCAAGCTGGCGCGCGTCGTCGAGGCCTATGCCCGCCGTTTCCAGGTGCAGGAAAAGATGACCGCGCAGATCGCCCAGTGCATCCAGGATGTGCTGCAGCCGATCGGCGTCGGCGTGGTCGTCGAAGGGGCCCACGAGTGCATGACCACCCGCGGCATCCACAAGCGTGGCGTCAGCATGGTCACCTCCAAGATGCTCGGCAGCTTCCGCGACGATGCGCGTACCCGCGCCGAGTTCCTGCGCTTCATCGAAGTGGGCGGCAAGCGCTGAGCCGCTTCTCCCCGCACCGCCGGCCCATGGTGGCCGGCCTGCCCACGGCTGTCCCCGCGACGGCCGTGCGTGGCTGCCCGCAGCCGCCTGTCTTTCCCGATCCCCTCGCTGCATGAAGCATCGCGAACGCATCTCCCGCTACCGTCACCTGCGCGAACAGCCCCAATGGAAGCTGCTTGCCGCCGACCATGCGCCCGAAATCATCGGTCTGCTGCAGAGCCTGCTGATGGACGGCGAACGCACCTTGCCGTCCTCGGTGCTCAACGAGCGCCTGCAGCGCGCGCTGGACCAGCTCAATGGGGACGAACTGGCCCGTGATCTGCCGCGCACGGCGCAGGCCTACATCGCACACTGGCTGTCCCAGGGCTGGCTGGAGCGGCGGTTGCCCGAGGGCGCCGACCAGGAGCAGTACGAACTGTCGACCCAGGCCCTGCAGGCGATCCGCTTCGCCGACAGCCTCGAGCAGGCGCGCGTGGCTGCCACCGAGAGCCGCCTGGCACTGGTCATCGAACAGCTCTCGCAGCTGGCTGCACAGACCGAATCCGACCCCGACGCACGCCTGTCTGCGCTGCGCGACGAGCGCGACCGCATCGACGCCGAGATCGCGCGGGTCAGCGCCGGTCGTGTGGTCGCCCTGGACGGCAAGCGTGCACTGGAGCGCGCCCGCCAGATCATCGGTCTGGCCGACGAGCTGACCGAAGACTTCCGCCGGGTGCGCGACGGCTTCGAGCAGCTCAACCGGGAGTTCCGCGAGCGCATCATCGATGACGAAGGCGAACGTGGCGATGTGCTGTCGCAGCTGTTCGAGGGCGTGGACGTGATCGGCGAAAGCGATGCCGGCCGCAGCTTCCAGGCATTCTGGCGCCTGCTCAATGATGCCGAGCAGAGCGCGCAGCTCGATGCCGCGCTGGAAGCCGTGCTGGCACGCGGCTTTGCACGCCGCCTGGATCGCAACGAGCGCAACTTCCTGCGCAGCTTCACCAGCACCATGCTTGAACGCGGCGGCCAGGTACACGATGTCCTGCAGAATTTCGCGCGCAGCCTGCGCGGCTTCGTGCAGAGCCGCGGCTATCTTGAACAGCGTCGCCTCAATCAGCTGCTGAAGCAGGCCCAGTCCGAAGCGCTGGCTCTGCGCGACGAGTTCCCGGCCCAGCGCACGATCGGTCGTGACCTGCAGTTGACGACCAGCCGGCTGCGTTCGTGGTCGCAGTGGAAGCTGCACGACCCCCGCAGCGCCCAGGTCGATGGCAATGTCGAGTACAACGACGCGGCCAGCATCAGCCTGGAGAGCGTCGGTGATCTGGTGGCCTCGTCCGAAATCGATTTCCGCACCCTGCGCCGCGACCTGCACGACCTGCTCGATGCACAGCCGCGGCTCAGCATCGCCCAGGCGCTGTCGCAGCGCGAAGCGCCGCAGGGCCTGGGCAGCGTCATCGGCTACCTGTCGCTGGGCACGCGCTTCGGCAGCGTGGTCGCTGGCGAACAGGAGCTCGCCGAATGGCGTGGCGGCGACGGCCAACTGCGCCGCGCACGCATCCCGCTGGTTTGGTTCACCCAGGAGAGACGCCATGAGCTGGCATGAAGACCCCATCGAAGCACCGTCTGCCGACCAGGCCGAGGACGCCTACGAGGCCGAGCCGGCGATGCTCGAAGCGCAGCCACGGCGCGGCAACAGCGTGTACTACCTGGGTGATACCGGCCGCCTGCCGCTGGATGCCCGGCGCGCGCTGTGCCAGCTGCTGATCGGTCCCAGCATCGACCAGCTGCGCCACGCCAAGCTGTGGCCGGCACTGGTCCGCAGCGAGGCGGGCATCCGTTCAGCGCTGTCCGACCTGTTCCTGGAACTGGTGCTCGACCGCGAAAGCGGTGTGGCATTCACCCGCCAGGCCGACACCGAAGACGTCGATGCACCGGTACTGCTGCGGACCTCGCCGCTGACCTTCATTGACTCGGTGCTGTTGTTGTTCCTGCGCCAGCAGCTGGCTGAGGCCGACGCGCGCGGCAACCGCGCGGTGGTCGCCGACGCCGAGATGGCCGAAGCGCTGGCCATCTACGAGAAGAACCTGTCCACCGACCGCGCCGGCTTCAACCGCCGCGTTGCATCGGCCGTGCAGAAGATGAAGGACAACCACATCCTGACCCGCCTGAGCGGCCAGGACGACCGCCACGAAGTCTCGCCGGCGCTGAAGCTGCTGTTCTCCGCCGAAGACGTGTCCCAGCTTTCGGCGGTGTACCGCCAGCTGCGCGAAACCCCGGCCGCCGAAGCCTGAGAGACCCGAACACCGCATGGCCATTTCCAAGCACACCCCCGCCCTGTTCAATGAAGGCCTGCCGGACCCGCGCCTGCAGCAGTTCCGCATGCGCCGCCTGCAGGTGCACAACTGGGGCACCTTCAACGGCCTGACCGAAGTACCGATCGCCGAGCGTGGCTTCCTGTTCGTCGGCCGTTCCGGCTCGGGCAAGTCGACCCTGCTCGATGCCATGTCCGCGCTGCTGACGCCGCCGGCCATCGTCGACTTCAACGCGGCCGCACGCGAGGCCGAGCGCAGTGGCCGCGACCGCAACCTGGTGTCCTACGTGCGTGGCGCGTGGGCCGACCAGCAGGACAGTGGCACCGGCGAGATTGCCACCCAGTACCTGCGCAAGGGTGCGACCTGGACCGCACTGGTGCTGGAGTACCGGGCCGGCGACGGCCGCGTGGTCAGCCTGGTGCGCCTGTTGTGGATCTCCGGCAACGGCACCTCGGCCGGCGACGTGCGCAAGCACTACATGATCGCCGAGCGTCCGTTCGACATCGCCAAGGATCTGGGCGGCTTCGATCTGGACCTGCGCAAGCTCAAGCAGAAGCTGGCCGACGTCCACCACTTCGACACCTTCTCCGGCTATGCCGAGCGCTTCCGCGACCTGCTCGGCATCGACAACGAGATGGCGCTGCGCCTGCTGCACAAGACGCAATCAGCGAAGAACCTGGGTGATCTCAACGTCTTCCTGCGCGACTTCATGCTCGACACGCCGAAGACGTTCGACGCCGCCGAGCGCCTGGTGAGTGATTTCGCCGAGCTTGACGGGGCCCATCAGGCGGTCGTCACCGCCCGTCGCCAGGTGGAGACGCTGTTGCCGGCGCGCGCCTATTACGCCGATCTGAAGGAAATGCACCGGCAGCGCGGTGACGACGAGGCGCTCAAGCTGGGCGTCGACAGTTTCCGCGAGAGCCGCCGCCAGGCGCTGATCGAAGCGCGCCTGCGCGAGATGGACGTGCGTGACCGTGGCCTGCTGGGGGAAGAGGCGCAGCGCCGCGCTGCGCTGGACAACCACAGCGAACGCCTGGCCGAGCTGGAACTGCAGCGGCGTCAGCAGGGCGGCGAGCGCATCGAAGAGCTGGAGCGCGAGCAGGGCCGCGCCGAAGCCGAGCGCGATCGCCGCAAGGCCAAGCGCGACCAGGCGCAGGAAGCCGCACGGCAACTGCAGGCCGAACTGCCCGACGACGCCCATGGCTTCGCCGAACTGGTCGAGCGTGCGCAGAACGAACTGCAGGATCGCCAGCGCGCTTCGGCCTCGCTGGACGATGCCATCAGCGAGCGCCTCGGTGGCAAGCGCGATGACGAGCGTCGCTTCGCTGAAGTACGCCTCGAACTTGACGCGATGCAGCGCACGCCCTCCAACATTCCGGCGCCGATGCAGAAGCTGCGTGCACGGTTGGCGGAAGAGACCGGCATTTCCGAAGTGGCGTTGCCGTTCGTCGGCGAGCTGATCCAGGTCCGCTCCGAGGAACAGGGCTGGCAGGGTGCGATCGAACGCGTGCTGGGTGGCTTCGCGCTGTCGCTGCTGGTTGACGACAAGCACTACAACGCGGTTGCCGACTGGGTGAACCGCACCCACCTCGGCATGCGCTTCACCTACTACCGCGTGCGCCGCAACGACGAGGCGTTCGCCCGCGAACCATCGGCGAAGTCGCTGCTGCACAAGCTGGAGCTGCGCGACCACGTGTTCGAGAGCTGGCTGCGGCGTGAGCTGGGCAAGCGATTCGACTACGAATGCGTGGATGCCAGACAGCTGCGCAACGTCGACCGCGGCATCACCCGCGAAGGCCAGGTCAAGCATCCGGGCGACCGCTTCGAGAAGGACGACCGCAGTGCCGTGGGCGACCGCCGTCGCTGGATTCTCGGTTTCAACAATCACGACAAGGTCGGTGCGTTCGAACGCGAGGCGCAGGAACTGGCCAAGCGCATCGCCAGCTGCGAGACCGATATCGCGAGCCTGCGTGGCCAGCGCGATCGTGACAACGAGCGCCGCCTGGCCTGCCACGAGCTCGCGGGTATCCAATGGAACGAAATCGACGTCGCCGCGCCCCAGCAGCGCCTGACCGACATCGAAGCCAGCCTGCGCGACCTGCGCGAAGGCAATGCCGACCTGGCCAGGCTGGCACAGCAGATCGACGCCGTGCGCGCCGACATCGAGCAGGCCCGCCGCACCTATGAGGATGTCCGTGTCGAGCGCGGCCAGCTGGTCCGGGAACGTGACCGCCTCGACCGCGCGCGCCAGCAGAGCCGCGCGCTGGTGCTGCCAACGCTGGCCGAAGCGCAGGAGAGCGGCCTGGCAGAGCGGTTGCAGCAACAGGGCCCGCTCAGCCTGGAAACGCTGGAAGCGCACATGCGCCAGGTCAGCAATGCGCTGAACGAACAGTTGTCGTCCTCGCAGCAGGATCTCAACCGTATCGAGAACCAGCTGGTCGGCTGCTTCCGCCGCTTCATCCAGCAGTGGCCGGA
The DNA here is from genome assembly GCF_029835135.1 of Stenotrophomonas sp. GD04145. Taxonomy (NCBI): domain Bacteria; kingdom Pseudomonadati; phylum Pseudomonadota; class Gammaproteobacteria; order Lysobacterales; family Lysobacteraceae; genus Stenotrophomonas; species Stenotrophomonas sp. GD04145. The sequence continues at coordinate 11,164 of NZ_JAODZG010000060.1, forward strand.
AGAATCCGGCGACTTCACCGCATCGGTGGCGTCGGCCGAGGACTTCCTTGCCCGCCTCGACCGTCTCGAACGCGATGGCCTGCCGCAGCATGAGGAACGCTTCTTCGATCTGCTGCAGAACCAGAGCAAGAACAACCTGCTGGCCCTGCAGCGCCACAGCGCCGAGGCCCGCAAGTCGATCGGCCAGCGCCTGGACGAAGTCAACGCCAGCCTGGAGCAGGTGCCGTTCAACCGGGGCACCCTGCTGACCATCGAATTGAGCGACCGCCGGCTGCCGGAAGTGCTGGAGTTCCAGCTGCAGCTGCGCGAAGTGCTGTCGCAGCAGCAGACCGAGCAGCGTGAACTGGCGGAGTCACAGTTCACCGTGCTGCGCCAGCTGGTCAACCGCCTGGGTTCGCAGGAAGGTGAGGACAAGCGCTGGCGCGAGCTGGTCCTGGACGTGCGCATGCACGTGGAGTTCATCGGCGTCGAACTCGATGCGGAAACGCGCCAGCAGGTCGAGATCTACCGCAGCGGCGCCGGCAAGTCCGGCGGCCAGCGGCAGAAGCTCGCCACCACCTGCCTGGCCGCAGCGCTGCGTTACCAGCTCGGCGGCGCTGACAGCCAGCTGCCCAGTTACGCGGCGGTCGTGCTCGACGAGGCCTTCGACAAGGCCGACAACGAGTTCACCGCGCTGGCGATGAACATCTTCGATAACTTCGGTTTCCAGATGGTGGTCGCCACGCCGCTGAAGTCGGTGATGACCCTGGAGCCTTTCATCGGTGGTGCCTGCTTCGTCGAGATCAGTGGCCGCCACGATTCGGGCGTGCTGCTGATCGAGTACGACGAAGAAGGAAGGCGCCTGAAGCTGCCCGAGCGCAGCCGCCAGCAGGCCAATGAACCGGAGGAAGCCGAAGCCTGACCGCCTCGGGCAATCCACCTGTAGAGCCGAGCCATGCTCGGCTGCTCTTCGCGACCTGAAACAACGTGCCAACCAAGGTTGGCACCTACCATTTCATAACGTCCCTCACGAACCGCGGAACGTATCCCACGCCATCCGCGCGATTAGCACCACCACCAGGCCCACGAACAGTTTGCGGATGAACGGCGTGCCGCCTTTCAGTGCCAGCCGCGTGCCGACCACCGAACCGATGATGTTGGCCGTAGCCATCGGCAGCGCGAACAACCACAGGATGTTGCCGGTCGGCACGAAGAATGAGATCGCCGCCATGTTCGTCGCCAGGTTCACGACCTTCGATGCGGCCGACGCACGCAGGAAGTCCAGGCCGAAGAAGCGCACGAACAGGAAGATCAGGAAGCTGCCGGTGCCTGGCCCGAAGAATCCATCGTAGAAGCCGATCGCAGCGCCGATCACCAGCGCGATGGTCAGTTCGCGCCGGCCGATCTCCTGCGGCCGGTGCAGCGCGCCGAAATCCTTCTTCCACAGGGTGTAGGCCAGCATCGCCACCAGCAGCACCAGCACCAGCGGCCGCACGGCATCCTTGGGCAGCAGGCTCACCGCCGTAGCCCCGGCGAACGAGAACACGAATGCCGTGCCCGCGGCGAACAGTACCGGCTTCCAGGGGAACCGCACGTTGCGTGCATAGCGCCACGCCGCCGCCGCCGTGCCGAACATCGAACTGAACTTGTTGGTACCGAACAGCATCGCCGGCGTCTGCTGGGGCAGCACGGTGAACAGGCCGGGCAGCTGTACCAGTCCCCCTCCACCCACGGCAGCATCGACCAGGCCGGCAATGAAGGCGATCACCACCAGCCACCACAACTCGGGGGGAACCAGTTCCAGCACGGGGATCATTCAATGTGGGGGCGCGACAGCATACGCCTATCGCCGATGGATGCCCGACGTGACTCGAGCGACAATACCCTCATGAGCCGAAACCCTGCCGATTCCTGCCCCTGTGGCCTCGCCACGGACTACGCCGACTGCTGCGGCCGCTTCCATGCCGGCGAGCCCGCACCGGACGCCGAGCGCCTGATGCGCTCGCGCTACAGCGCGTACGTACGTGGTCTGGCCGACTACCTGCGGGCCACCTGGCATCCGGCCACCCGTCCCGCCGAACTGTCACTGGACGAGGCGCCCGGCCAGCGGACGCACTGGCTTGGCCTGACCGTCCACGAGCACCAGGTGAATGGGCCCGACCATGCCGAAGTGCGATTCACCGCCCGCTACCGGGTGGGCGGCGGCAGTGCGGTGAAAATGAACGAGCGCAGCCGGTTCGAGCGCATCGACGGACGCTGGTACTACCTCGACGCGATCTGAACCGGTTACGTGACGGCATCGATGTGAACGGCGCGATGTCACGCCATGACGTTGCGCTCACCCGCACCGCTGGATGCTGGCTGCATGGACAGCGCTACCGTCGCCGTCGCTGCTCCGCAGCGTGAACTCGCCCACCGCTATGCGCAGACGCGCGCCCGCAGCGTGCTGCTGGCCGAACCGCTCAGTGCCGAAGATGCCATGCTGCAGAGCATGGCGGACGCCAGCCCGAGCAAATGGCATCTGGCGCACACCACGTGGTTCTTCGACCGCTTCGTGCTGGCCGGTCTATCCGGCGCACCGGCACGTGACCCCGCGTGGGACTACCTGTTCAACAGCTACTACAAGAGCATTGGACCGGCGCATGCCAGGCCGCAGCGTGGCCTGCTCTCACGCCCGTCGCTGCAGCAGGTACTCGATTACCGGCAGCAGGTCGATGCACACCTGCTGACGCGTCTCCGCGATGGCGATCTTGACGATGAAGCCCTGCAGCATCTCCAGCTGGGCCTGCAGCACGAGCAGCAGCACCAGGAGCTGCTGCTGACCGACATCAAGCACGCGCTCTGGTGCAATCCGCTGCATCCGCCCTACCGCCAGGACCTGCGCGCCGCCGTCAGCGTAGCCAGTCCGCTGGGCTGGATCGAATCTCCCGAGCGCATCGTCACCGTCGGCGCACCGGCGTGGCCACAGCACGCTACCTTCGCCTACGACAACGAATCGCCACCGCATCGCGTGCTGTTGCCGGCCCACATGCTGGCTGATCGACCGGTCTGCAACGCGGAGTACCGGGACTTCGTCGAAGCCGGCGGTTACCGCGATCCGCGCTGGTGGCTCAGTGAGGGCTGGGCTCTGCGCGAAAGCGAGGACTGGCAGCATCCACTCTATTGGGATGATGCCCTCCAGCGCGAATACACGCTCGGCGGCTGGCGCGACCTCGACGCGCATGCGCCGGTGTGCCATCTCAGCTACTACGAAGCCGATGCGTATGCCCGCTGGGCCGGTGCGCGCCTGCCCAGCGAATTCGAGTGGGAGGCCGCCGCGACGTCGCAGCCGATCGCCGGCCATTTCGCCGAGGATGATCATCTGCATCCTGCTGCAGCACGGGGCAGGGGACTGCGGCAGCTGTTCGGCGACGTCTGGGAATGGACCGGCAGCGCCTATGGCGCGTACCCCGGTTTCCGTCCGTTCGCCGGCAATCTGGGTGAGTACAACGGCAAGTTCATGTGCGGGCAGTGGGTCCTGCGCGGCGGCAGCTGTGCCACCCCGCGCGGGCATGTGCGCGCCAGCTACCGTAACTTCTTCATGCCACCTGCGCGCTGGCAGTTCTCCGGCCTGCGCCTGGCGAGGGATCTGCCGTGAGCACCGTACAGGATGCGCTGCAGGCGCTGACCGATCTGACGCCCAGCCGCGAGCAGATCCTCGCCGACACACTGGCCGGACTGTCGCGCACTGCGCGCCAGCTGCCGTCGAAGTACTTCTATGATGCGCGCGGTTCACGCCTGTTCGAACAGATCACCCACACGCCGGAGTACTACCCCACGCGCACCGAGCTGGCCCTGTTGAATCGGGTGCTGTCGGATATCGCACGCGTGGTGGGCCCGCGCCTGCACGTGGTCGAGCTGGGCAGCGGCAGTGGTCGCAAGACCGCGCTGTTGCTGGCCGCGCTGCAGGATCCCGTGGCCTACACCCCCATCGAGATCTCCCGGGCGGCGCTGCTGTCGAGCATCGATCACCTCGCTCCCGCGCTTCCCGACGTGGAAATGCTGCCGGTCTGCGCTGACTTCACCCGTCCGGTGGACGTGCCCGCACCGGAGCGCGAGCCCGCGCGGCGCCTGCTGTTCTTCCCGGGGTCCACGCTTGGCAACTTCGCCGGCGAGGACGCCCTCGCCCTGCTGCGGGCCATGCGTCAGACCATGGGTGACCACGGCCTGGCCCTGATCGGCATCGACCTGCACAAGGACCCCGCGCTGATCGAAGCCGCCTACAACGACGCCGAAGGCATCACCGCGGCATTCACCCTCAACCTGCTCGTCCGCCTCAACCGTGAGGTGGGCAGCGACTTCGATCTGGACGGCTTCCGCCACCGTGCCCGTTACAGCACCGAACGTCTGCGTATCGAGACCGATCTGGTCAGCCAGCGGGCGCAGGACGTCCACCTCGATGGCCGCACCTTCCACTTCGAGGCCGGTGAGGCGATCCGCGTCGAGTACAGCCACAAGTACACCGATGACGGCTTTGGTGCGCTGGTGCGGCAGGCCGGCCTGCAGGTTGCGCAGCGCTGGGACGCTGACAGTCCAGCTTACGGCCTGCGGCTGCTGCGTACGCTCTAGAGAGGCCAACGGCCGGCAACTGCTTCAGCATCGCCGGTCGCTCAGCCTCTAGTATGGTGTCAGCACCGGCAACACGGAGGACGCCATGCCCACCCTGACCGCACTCGGCCTGGCCGCGGCACTGGCCGCGCCGTCAACGGCGCCCGACCTGACCCCGCCCGATCCCGCGTTCACCCGGTGTCTGGCACAGCTGCAGGCAACGGCAGCTACCCAGGGCATTGCCGCAGACCGCTTCGGTGCGATTACCGCCGACCTGCGTCCTGATCCCAGCGTGCTCGGCTTGCTGGATGCGCAGCCCGAATTCTCCACCCCGATCTGGGACTACCTGGCTGCACTGGTGGACCGCCAGCGCGTCGACGATGGACGGGCCATGCTGCAGCAGCACCGCGACCTGCTTGATCGCATCGCCGCGCAGTATGGTGTCGATCCGGTCACCATCGTCGCCGTCTGGGGCGTGGAGAGCGACTATGGCCGCGTATTTGGCAAGCGTCCGCTGCTGCAGTCGCTGGCGACGCTGTCCTGCGCCGGCCGGCGGCAGGCGTTCTTCCGTGGCGAACTGCTGGCCCTGCTCACGCTGATCGATCGCGGTGATCTGCAGGCTCAAGGCCTGACCGGGTCCTGGGCCGGCGCGTTCGGCCATACGCAGTTCATGCCCAGCACCTACGCACGCATCGCCGTCGACGGCGATGGCGACGGTCGCCGTGACCTGGTCGGCAGCATTCCCGACGCACTGGCGTCTACCGCCAACTACCTCAAGCGCGCCGGCTGGCGCACGGGAGAACCGTGGGGCATGGAGGTGCGTGTTGCCGACGGCTTCAATACCAGCCTGGCCGGCCGTACCCAACGCCGGTCACTGGCTGACTGGCGTACGCAGGGCGTGACAGCGCTGGACGGCAGCGCGCTGGCTCCGGCGGGTCTGGCTGCCGACGCGCGGGCGGCGCTGCTGCTGCCCGCCGGCATCAAGGGGCCGGCCCTGCTGGTGTTCCGCAACTACGATGCGATCTACAGCTACAACGCCGCCGAAAGCTATGCGCTGGCGATCGCGACGCTGGCTGATCGCCTGCGCGGCGGCAGCGGCCTGGCCACCGCCTGGCCGACCGATGACCCCGGGCTGGGCCGTGATGAGCGCCGTCAGCTGCAGACCCTGCTGCTGGCGCGGGGGCATGATATCGGTACCGCTGATGGCATGATCGGCACAGCCAGCCGCCGGGCGATCCAGGCCGAACAGCGCCGCCTGGGATGGAGCACGGCCGATGGACGAGCCGGCCAACGCATCCTGCGCGCGCTGCAGAGCGCGGCGCCGCCTGCGGTGGCCTCCACCCGCTTCACGCTTCCCAGCAACTACAGTGCCGTGCAGTCGCCGGCCATACGGAGTCGATCCAACGTGCAACAGATCCAGGGCGTACGCAGTGGCCAGTTCCAGGGGCTTGATGCCTGGCTGGTGGAAACCCCCCAGGCCACCGCAGCCATCAGTGTGTTCGGCGGCCAGCTGCTCTCCTTCGTACCCAAGGGGCAGGCCGATCTGCTGTGGCTTTCGCCACGCCGTGCCGCATTGCCGACCCCCATCCGCGGCGGCAGCCCGGTGTGCTGGCCGTATTTCGGGCGACAGGGGCAAGGCGACGATGTGCCCGCGCATGGTTTCGTGCGCACCCTGCCGTGGGAGCTGAAGGAGGCCCGCCGGCTGGACGACGGCAGCATCGAACTCGTATTGGCTCCCCCTGCATTGGACAACCTCGCTCTGCGCCTGGCCATGACCGTGCGCATCGGCCGTGAACTACGGCAGCAGCTGGTGACCGACAATCCCGGCACCGTGCCGGTGACGATCACCCAGGCGCTGCACAACTACTTCCGCGTGGGCGATGCCAGCAAGGTCGAAGTCGATGGCGTGGACGGGCTGGAGTATCTGGACAAGTTCGAGAACTATGCACAGGCGCGGCGCCAGCAGGGCCCGTGGTCCCTGCGCGATCCGCGCGACCCGGGCCGCAGTGACCGCATCTATACCGGGGCAGGTGGCCACTACGTCCTGCGCGATCCGGTGCTGAAGCGTCGCATCACGATCCGTACCGAAGGCAGCCGCTCGCTGGTGGCCTGGAATCCTGGCGCGGAAGCGGCAGCGAAGATGGCCGACGTGGGCGACGGCTGGCGCGATTACATCTGCCTGGAAGCGGCCAATGCCGGGCCCGACGTGATCACCATCGCACCGGCCGGTCGCCACGTGCTGGTACAGACCTTGTCCAGCTCGCCACTGTGAGTGGACATCCCGCCACGGATGGCAATCCCTACGCTGCACCGGTTGCCGGCGATGCGCCGTCGAGCCTGGACGCCGCAATGGCGGTCTATGACCGTCATCCACGGCTCGCCCGCGTGGTGGCCGACAACTTCGCTGTCTATGCCGAGTTGTGGCGGCTGCGTCGGGATCCGCCGGGCTGGCCGCGTCCGTGGAACTGGGCCGCGTTCCTGTTCGATTTCAAGTGGCTGCTGTACCGGCGTATGTACGGCATGGCGGTGGCCTACGTCCTGATCAGCATGGTGGGGGGTGCCGCCATCGTGCTGGCCGGAATGGACGACGCGGCGATATGGGGGTTGACGTTGGCCTTGAAGATCGCAGTGTCACTGGCGGCCAATGCGCTGTATCTGCGCCGCTGCAGGGCGGTGATCGCCCGCGCCGAAGCCGCCGGCGCGGGTGACGGCGCACGCGTCGAGGCCTATATCGACCGGCGCAGCGGCGTCAGCCGGCTGGCCCTGGGCCTGGGCATCGCGTTCAGCGTCGCACTGCAGGCGTTGGACCTCTTCGGCGGCGCCTAGCTGCGGGGCTCACGTGGCCGCAGGACCAGCAGGCACAGCGCGCCAGCGACCAGCCCCCAGAAGGCGGAACCGATACCGGCCAGCGACATCCCCGACGCAGTGACCAGGAAGGTGACCAGTGCCGCCTCGCGGTCGCGCTCCACCGCCAGTGCGCTGGCCAGGCTGTTGCCGATGGTGCCGAACAGTGCGATGCCAGCCACGCAGGCCACCAGCTCCCGCGGGAACGCGGCGAACAGTGCGGCCACGGTGGCGCCGAACAGGCCGATGACGATGTAGAACACACCTGCCGCCATCGCCGCGGTATAGCGCCGGGAAGGATCCTCATGTGCATCGCGGCCCATGCAGATGGCTGCGGTGATCGCGGCCAGGTTCAGCGCATAGGCACCGAAGGGGGCCAGTACCGTGTTGACCACGCCGATCCAGCCGATCAGCGGCGATACCGGGGCGTCGTAGCCGGAGGCGCGCATCACGGCGACGCCGGGAATGTTCTGCGAGGCCATGGTCACCACGAACAGGGGCAGGGCGATGCCTGCCACGGCAGTCCACGACAGGGAGGGGGTCACCCACTGCGGGACCGCCAGCTGCAACTGCAGCTGCTGCGCGTGCAGCAGACCGCGGCTGGCTGCGACCGCGATGCCAACCAGTAGGGTCGCGATCACCGCGTAACGCGGGAACAGGCGCCGGCCAGCCAGCCAGGTCGTGAACATCGCCAGGGCAAGTACCCTCTGGCTGTCCATTGCGACGAACACATCCAGGCCGAAGCGCAACAGCACACCGGCCAGCATGCCCGCCGCCAGCGCCATCGGCACACGTTGCATGAGCCTGGCGAAGATGCCGGAGAAGCCGGCCAGCATTGCCAATGCCGCAGCAAGCAGGAACGCGCCTGTCGCCTCGGAGAGCGAAGCGCCGCCGGCGCCCACCACCAGCATCGCGGCACCGGGCGTCGACCACGCGGTGACCACCGGTACTCGATAGCGAAGTGACAGCCCGATGCAGGTCACGCCCATGCCCAGTCCCAGCGCCCACATCCAGGATGCGATATGGGCCTGATCGGCACCGACCGCCTGCGCGGCCTGGAACACGATCACCGCCGAACTGGCGAAGCCCACCAGTACGGTGATGAAGCCGGCGACGATCGCCGGCATCGATAGATCCCGCCACCATCCGTGGCGCACCTGCGTACTCATTGCCTGCTCTC
>NZ_JAODZG010000061.1:0-19347 GCF_029835135.1 Stenotrophomonas sp. GD04145
ACCGCGCAGGCTCGCCAGTGATTCGGCCTGCAGGCGCTCGTAGATGTCGAACTCATCGTTCACCGGCACGCCCAACGCCTGCTCGAACGCTTCGCGGTTGGCATGTGCGGCATAGGCGCGCTGCTCTTCGCCACCCAGGTTCGACTGGAAGATGCCTGCGGCGCTGACCGGCAGGAAATCCTCGTAGACGATCGGGTCGGCCACCACCAGCCCCGCCGCGATCAGGGCTTCCGCCGGCAGGTCACCGATCCCGCCAGGCGCGGCGCGGCCGGCCTCGGTCAGCTGGTAGCGGAAGTAGCCCAGACCCTCACGGCGCAGGGTGTCATGGTCGTCCGGGAACGCTGCGAACGCTGCCTGCAGGCGCTGGCCATAGTCGCCACCGGTACTGCCGGCACCTTCGCTGTTGCGCGCCTGCGCCAGCAGCTGGTCGTACAGCGCGCGCCCCTTCGGCGTCAGGGCCAGGCCACGCTGCTCGATCTCGCCGAACCGCGCGGTGTGGGTGCCGGCATCACCGCCCTGCTCATCGGGGAAATGCACGGCTTCTTCCAGCGCTTTGAAACTGGTCTGCCGCAGCAGGATCGGACAGGCGCGGCGCGGCGGACCTTCGATGACCGCCTTGGCGGCCATCCCCTGCTCGATCATCGCTGCCTGCGCGGCATCGATGTCCAGCGTGCGCGGGGTCAGGTGGTTGATGTGCGGGCCACGGAAGCTGACCACGTCGGCCACCAGCCGGTGTGCCTGGTGCAGCGCATGGTAGGTCGGCAGGTCGACGGTGGCGTCACCGTGCCAGCGGAAGGTCTCCAGCGCCTCCGCCACGAAGCGCTCGGCGTCGTGCTGCGACAGCCCGCCATCGCGCTCGGCCTGGTCGATCAGGGCCAGGGCGGCATCGGTGAAGATGCGGCGGCGGGCCAGGATCTGTGCCGACTGCGCACGCAGGGCCTCGTCCTCGATCAGTTCCAGGCGCAGCAGCGAGGTGAACACGCGGAACGGATTCTGCGCCAGCGCCGCACCGGTGAGCGGGCGAAACGCGGTGGAATGCACCGGCACACCGGCCACCGACAGGTCGTAGTAGCCGACCGGAAACATGCCCATCACCGCGAACAGGCGGCGCAGGGTGGCCAGCTCCTGCACGGTGCCGACGCGGATCGCGCCGTGCCGCTCCTCGTCCAGCCGGCCGCGCTCATCGTTGCGCTGCAGCTGCGCAGCCAATGCAGGGTCCTGCGCCAGCACCTGCGCGTTGATCCGCTCCACCAGTTCCACCAGCGTGCCGTACAGCGGCACTTCGGTGCGGTACATGCGGGACATGGCCTGGGCGAACAGGCGGCGGATCACATCAGGCGAAACGAAAGAGGCGCTCATCAGTCACTCGATTACGGGAACGGGGAACAGCTCGGACCCGTATTGTCGCCGGAGCGCGGGGCCGGCGGCGATATGCAGAGCAGCATGGAGCGGACCGGCGCTACCGGTTGAGCTGGCGCTTCAGGGTGGCATCCAGGGTGATCGGCCGGTCCCAATGCTCATAGCTGGCCACGATGGCGTGGCGCACGGCGCGGTAGTGCAGGTTGTCCGGTGCCCTGGGCATCCGCTTCACCACGGCCTGCCAGCCGCCGGCCGGGTCACGGCTGAAGGCACGCACGCTGTCGCGGCAGGTCTGGCCGCTGGCCTTGGCCCAGAAGCAGGCGAAGTACAGGTCACCCGCCTGCCAGCCGTGGGTGCTGAACAGCGCGCTGACATAGCCACGCGGCACATCGGCATAGCGCGAGACCTCGTCGAGGAAGGCATCGGGGTAGCGCTCGGCGTAGTGGTTGATGTCGCGCAGCTGGGCGTCGATCCAGCGGTCGCCGGTGTCCACCTCATAGGCCGCCGAGCGTTCGGCCGTCTGCTGTGCCAGCACGGTGGCCGGCGCCAGCAGCAGGAGCATCAGCAGCGTGAGCAGGCGAGCATTCATGCCCCGATTCTGCCGCAGCCGTCGCGCCCTGTCAGGCCGCGACGCTGGCCTTGGCTTCGATCGCGGCCAGTGCGGCCGGCCAGTCCCAGGCGGTATCGGCGCTGACCATGCGCGGCTCGTCGTCGGCCACGCCATGCTGGGTCTCGTGCGCCCAGGTGACCGCATAGGGCGTATGGATGCCCCAGCCCCCGAGCGTGACCACCGGCTCGATGTCCGAGCGCAGCGAATTGCCGACCATCACGAAGCGCTCGATCGGCAGGTCGAACTCGGCCAGCACGCGGGCATAGGTTGCCGGGTCCTTCTCCGAGACGATCTCGATGCGCGGGAACAGTTCATGCAGCCGGGCGACGTTGATCTTCGCTTCCTGGTGGAACAGGTCGCCCTTGGTGATCAGCACCACCGGATAGTGCTCGGCGATGGCCGCCACCGATTCACGCACACCGTCGATCAGCTCGACCGGATGGCGCAGGGTGTCGTGGCCGATGTCGAGGATGCGCTGGATGTCCCTGGCCTCGATGCGCTGGCCGGTGATGTCGATGGCCGCCTCGATCATCGACAGCGCCATGCCTTTCACGCCGTAACCGAACACGCCCAGGTTGCGCTGCTGCACTTCCAGCAGGTGACGGGCGGTCTGGGTGTCGTGCACGTCGATGTAGCGCGACAGCAGGTCAAGGTAGTCCTGCTCGGCCTTGCGGTAGTAGTCCTCGCTCTTCCACAGCGTGTCGTCACCGTCAAAACCGACCAGGCCGATGGCGCGCGCGGGCGCAGGCGTGGAGGTGTTCATCGGACAAGGATACAGGCGCGGCGAGGGCGAAAAAAACCCGGGCGGCTGGCGCCGCCCGGGTACCCATGCACCGGTTGTCCCGAATCAACGGTGGATCAGCGGCCCTGTGCGGCGCCGCCGGCACCGGCCTGCTGGGCGGCCACATAGGCCTTGTACTCATCGGCGCTCAGCTCGCCGTCCTTGTTGGCATCGGCCTGGTCGAACACCTGGGCAAGGCCGGCGTTGACCTGTGCCTCGGACTTGCTGATGGTGCCGTTGCCGTCGGTATCGATGCTGGCCCAGGTCTGGCCGCCGCCGCTGGCCTGCGCCGATGCGGCCGCCGCTGCGTCAGTGGCCTGGTTCGCGGCCTGGCCTGCCTGCGCGGCGGCCTGCTGGGCCTGCGCTGCATCATTCTGCGCCTGTGCGGCCTGCTGCTGCGCGGTCTGTGCCATGGCCGGAATGGCCAGTACGCTGCCGGCGGCGACAATCAGGGCGATCAGGGGCTTGCGGTTGCGAATGGTCATCAGGGATGTCTCCTTGGGGTGGTGTTGCGCGGCCTGTTGTTTCCGCACGGCACCTACCCTGCCACCCCGTTTCTGAATCGATTTTGCGCCGCGACCGGCATCCACACGCGCGGTTAACCACTGCCCGGCGTGCATGCATTAGCGCGGTGGTTAGGGTGGAGTGATCGGCCCATAAGGCGAACATTCAACGCCCTTGGATTTAACCCGCAGGCAACGAAAAACCTGCGTCAGTCGACGTTCTGGGACGATGACCGCGAACTGAACAACACCCATCCCAGCGCCACACCGGCGAGCGCTCCGGCGATCTCCAGCACCACGCGGCTGCCGAGTTCGTTCGGATCGTGGATGGTGGCCAGGAACAACCGCGCATACAGCGGCGACTCCAGCCGCACGATTCCCATGTAGAAGAGCTTCCATGCATCGATGCCGGCCGAGATCACCACGGCGATGACGCACGACCAGCCGATGGCATGGCCTACCGTCCAGTGCAGCAGGCGGCACAGCCGATGCCAGAGCAGGTACACCAGCAGGCCAACCAGCAATGCGATGGCGCCAGCTTCCAGGGTACCGAGCAGGCCGAAATGCAGGGGAAGATTCATCGGGTGCGCAGGAGGGGAAAGGCGGCCAGTGTACGACGGAGGGTCTCGGCGGCGCGGACCCGCCGGTGCTGCTATCGAACGGGCACGTCGTAGGCGGTCATCGGGTCCGGCTCGGGCTGCAGCGTGTAGTGCCACCACTCCTGCGCATAGTTGCTGAAGCCATGCCGGGCCATCGCCTGCAGCAGACGGGCACGGTGGGCCCGCTGTGCGTCATTGAGTCCCTCGGCCGCGGTGTGTGCCCGCGGACCGAAGAAATCGAAATCGGTGCCCATGTCCAGCGGCGTGCACGTGTCGCGCCGGCACGCCAGCAGGCCGACGTCCACGGTGGCGCCGCGACTGTGGCCCGAGCGCTCGGCGATGTAGCCTTCGCTCAACAGCTGCGGCTTTTCCAGATCCGGATACTGCAGTGACTTGCGTGACTGCTCCGCGGGGTCATGTGCCCAGGCCACGAACGCCTGCACCGCGCGCACCGGGCGATAGCAGTCGTAGATGCGCAGAGCGAAGCCCTGCGCGCGCAGATCCGCTTCGACCCGTGCCAGTGCGGTCGCGACCGGCGCCAGCAGATAACAGGCCGGCGCTTCATAGCCAGGCACGCGTGCGCCCGTGAAGTTGCCGGCGCCGGCATAGCGGATGTCCAGCTCGATTCCCGGCGACACCGTGCGGATCTCCACCAGCCCGGCCTGCGACGCATCGGTGGCCGACGATATGCGCGGCGCCTCACTGGCGTGCGCGGGGCTCGCCAGTGCAATCGCCAGTGCGAGTGAAATGCAGATCCTGGAAGTCATAGCTGAAGTCGATGTCCGGGTCGATCGCGCGCAGTTGCAGGGACGGCACCGGGCCATCGCCGGGCTGCAGCCACGCCTGCGCGTCCTCACCCAGCGTATCCCAACGCAGGAGCCAACGCTGCTGCAGCTGCATCACCCGGGCCTGCAGGCGAGGCGATTTCTCCACGCGGAACCGCAGGCCGTCGGGGCCTGGGCACAGCCAGGCGGTTCCCAGCCACGGATCCGCATAGCGGCCCTGCCACTGCGGCAAGGCCGTGCCGGATACGGCGCGCGCACCTGCCGTCGAAGGCGCCACATGCCCCTGCGCACGCTTGGACGCCTGCGCGCGCTCCAGTTCATCGAGGTAGTCGGCGGCACGCCTGCGGTCCTGCGGCGCGGTGTACGCCTTCAGCATCGACTGCATCAGCGCCGTACGTGCCTGCTCGCCCTCGCCATTGATCAGCATCACCACGCCGATGCCACGGTCGGGCAGCAGGGCCAGCGACGAATACATGCCGGACAGAGTGCCGGTATGCGCCACCTTCCAGTGGCCATCGATGTCCGACAGGCGCCAGCCGTAGCCATACCCATGCACGTGTGCGTTGTCCCAGCGCCGCTGCAAGTCACCCAGCGGCATCGGCATGTGCAGCGTCCACAGTGCCCGCCGCTGTGGCGTGTCCAGCCAGTCCGGCACCAGGTCGGGATCCAGCAGCACCTGCATCCAGCGCGTCATGTCGCGCAGCGAGCAGCGGATGCCACCGGCCGCCATCGATGGCAGATCGGCGCTGATCTCACCATCGGCGTTGACCACCGTCGTGCGGCCGTCGCGCCGCGCATGCGGCTGGGCGACGTTGCCGACATCGCGCACCGACCAGCGGCCGACCTGGCAACGGGCCATGCCCAGCGGCTCAAACACCTGCTCGCGCATCAGCTGGTCAAAGGGCTTGCCCCCTGCGGCAGCAGCCACTTCACCGGCGACCACGTACATCAGGTTGTCGTAGGCATAGCCGCTGCGGAAGCTGGTGACGGGCTTCAGATGCGCAAGCCCGGCGATGATGTCGGCGCGGGTGAACGTATTGGGTTCAGGCCACAGCATCAGGTCGCCAGCGCCCAGCCCCAGGCCGCTGTTGTGGATCAGCAGATCACGCACCTGCATCTGCTGCCCCACCCAGGCGTCGTGCATGCGGAAGCCGGGCAGATGCCGCTGCACGGGGTCATCCCAGCGCAGCCGGCCCTGCTGCACCAGCCGTGCCAGCAGCGCGGCGGTCATCGCCTTGCTGTTGGAGGCGATCTTGAACAGCGTGTCCTCATCAATGCGACCGCCATCGCCACGCATGCCCTCGGCATGGCGGTACACCACCTGTCCCCGGTCCACCACCGCCACCGCCATCCCAGGCAGGTGCTCGCGTGCGACAACGGTGGCGATATCGGCATCAAAGCGCGCGGGCTCCGCCGGCGCAGCAGGCGAGGTGGCAAGTGCAGCAAGGACGATCAGCTGAAGCACAGGCCCGCTCCCTTGTGTCATTGCCCGCGCCCCCTTTCGAGCGGCGCGGGCACAGCGTCAGTAGCTCCAGGTTACCGTCAGCTGCGCATAGCGCGGCGACTGGAAGCCGGTGCCATAACGATACAGCGGGTTCGGCGTACCGATGCTGTCCTGCGGTTCGTAGTCCTGGTCCACCGTCACCACGCGCTGCTGGTTCAGTACGTTGTACACCGCCAGCTTCAGGCGCAGGTCGGTGGGGATCGGCACCTTGTACGACACGCTGACGTCGAGGTCGTAGGTCCACGGCGTGCGGCCATCGCCACCGCGCGGGGAATGCACGAACACGCGCTCGGACGGCACGCTCGCCTGGCAGTTGGAGACGCACACGTAATAGCTGTGGAAGTCGGTGTCGTCGAACGGATTGCCGGCGCCGAAGCGGGTGATCGGGCTGCCCGACTGCACGCCCAGCGTCGCCGCCACGCTCAGGTTCTCGGTCAACGCATAGCTGCCACGGAACTTGAACTGATGCCGTCGGTCATTGGCCAGGTAGCCATAGCCGCCGTAGTTCACCCAGGGGTTGTCGAAATTCTCGGTACGACCGGCATCGGCGAAGTCGGTATCGGAGTTGACCGGGCCTTCGGCGTTGCCACGGCCGTAGGCCAGCGTGTAGGACGCATTGAAGCCCCACTTGCCATCCCAGGCGCGATCGACCTGCAGCTCCAGCGCCTTGTAGTCGCGCTTGGGCTTCACCCAGCCGCGCTGGCCAACATAGTTGCCGTCATCGTCATACAGCGCCCAGCCTTCCTTCGACGTATCGATGCTGATCCAGCCATCGTTGCTGCCGTCGCAGTTGGTATCGCCCCAGACGGTATTGCTGCGCCCGGGATTGCCCATGATCCAGACGCTGTCGATGGCACCGCACTGGCCGGTGGCGGTGATGTTCATGTCATCGATCGCGTTGTGCAGGCGCCGATAGGTCACGCTGGCACCGACCGACCAGGCTTCGTTGATCATTTGCTGGAAGCCGAGGATCGCCTCGTCCTGGTAGACCGGGTCCATGTCCCGGTTCACTTCGGCACGCAGGTCCGGCACGCTGCCATCACCCTGCGAATTGTCGACCGGCCCGATCTGCGCCCCCAGGTTCGGCACGTTGTTGGCGGCACCGCTATAGCCGAGGAATTCGTACCAGGTGCGTTCGTCCAGGAAGCCACCGGCCTGCTTGATGTTGATGACGTTGGCCACCGGCAGGAAGTAGCGGCCAAGGTTGCCGAACACCTTGGTGGTGCCATCACCGCGCACGTCCCACGCGAAGCCCAGGCGCGGGGCCAGCATGTCGTCGATCTTGATGTAGCTGCTGCCGTCGCCGCCCTTGTTGTCGAAGGCTTCCAGGCGCAGGCCCATGTTCAGCAGCAGGTTCGGGGTGACCTGCCAGTTGTCTTCCAGGTAATACGCCGAGTTGATGGTTTCAAACGAGCCATCCACTTCATACCGGCGGGTGCGCGCGACCAGGCCACTGGCCGGCACGATGCCCCCATTGAGAGAGCTGCCCGGCGTGCGGTAGTAGATGTCGTAGCGGAAACCACCCGGACCGGGATAGGCGCGGCTGTAGTCGGAGGTGTTCTCTTCGCGGTCCAGGCCGAAGCGCAGCAGATGGTCGCCCAGGGTCCACTCGAAGTCGGCGCGTGCGGCCTTGCGCGTATCCAGTGCCGATTCCAGCAGCGAGCTGCTGGTGCAGCTGCGGTCGCCCTGCAGCTGCGAGGGCACGCCCTGGCTGGCGGTACGGTTGTCGAACACGCGGTTGCAGTTTTCGTCCATCAACGAGCTCTGCGCGCGGTTGCGCTTGTTCTCGCCATACATCAGCTTCATGGTCAGGTCGTTGTTGACCTGCCAGCTGTAGGTGCCCGACCAGTTCCTGCCGCCCACGGTGTTGTAGATCTGGTTGCTGCGCTCGCCTACCGTCTGGCCACTGGCATAGTCGTAGTTGTAGACATCGGTAAGCGTCTTGCTCTTGTCCGAGAAGCCGAACAGCGACAGCATCTGGTTGTCGGTGATCTGCCAGTCGATCTTGCCGCCCCAGAACGGGTCATCGGCCTTGCCCTGGCTCAGGCGTGTACCGGCATCGTTGGTCGAGGTTGGCCGGTAGTCACGGGCCTCGTACATGCCGAAGAAGAACAGCCGGTCCTGGACCAGGGCACCGGAGGCGAACACGTTGAGCGCACTGCGGCTGTAGTCGTCGCGGCTGGCGGTGATGTAACGGCTGCCTTGGCCGTCATAGCGGTCGCGGGCCTGCGACTGCCACGCGCGGGGTTCGAACACCAGCTCGGCACCGGCCTTGAAGTCGTTGCTGCCCGAGCGGGTGACGGCGTTGATGACGCCACCGGTGCTGCGCCCGAACTCCACCGAATAGCCTCCGGTCTTGACCTGGAACTCCTGGTAGAAGGAGAACGGTACTGACGAGAAGCCCACCCGGTTGTAGAAGTCGGTGACGTTCAGTCCATTGATGTACACGGTGTTCTCGGCCACTGACGAGCCGCCGAACGAAATGCCCTGTCCGCCCAGCGAGCCCTTGCCCTTCACTGCGCCCGGCGCCAGCAGCGCGACGGCGGTGATGTCACGGTCCACCGGCAGGCGCGACAGCTCCTCGCGGGTGATGTTGGTGGCCGATTCGGTGGACTTCACATCCACCATCGATACCACCTGCGGCGCGCGCACCTCCACCGTTCCCAGGGTACTGACCGCACCCAGCGGCACATTGACGGTGGTTGCGCTGCCCAGGCCGACGGTGACCTGGCCGACGCGGCTGGCACCGCCGCCGGGCAGGCTCACCTCCATCTCATAGGTGCCCACCGGCAGCAGCGGAATGCGATAGCTACCGTTGGCATCGGCCTGTACCGAGCGGACGAAGCCGGTGGCCGGATTGCGCACCGTGACCGTGGCGCCGGCGGGAACCTGGCCGGCATCGCTGACCAGCCGGCCGGCGACGGAGCCATCCTGCGCGAAGGCGCCGGGCGCGATCACGCCCAGACAGGTACCCAGGGCGACGCACAGCGCCGCCCGCTTGATGTTGTATGCCTTCATCCCCTGCTCTCTCCTGCAAGAATTGAATGGTGCCGATGGTGGTGTGTCGCGCTAGCGTTGCCCGGCGGGCAGTACCTGCCACTGGAAGTCGTAGCTCCATTGGTCGAAGTACAGGTTGCCGCCTGCCCACTCGGCCTCGCCGCGCTGCGAGTCGACCGTTTCCGAGCGGAAATGCTGTTTGGCCGGCACGAACGGCTGGCCGAAATCGTCGTTGAAGGCGATGCGGTAGCCGTCGAGGCCACCCAGGTAGAAATCGCGCAGCGCAGGTACATCGCTGGCCAGTGCACCGGTGGTCACATCCATCGGCAGCCAGCCATACGGCGCCAGATAGACCTGTCCCCAGTCATGCAGGTTGTTGTAGCCGCTGCCATCGTCGGAGAACACCATGCCCGACTGCCAGCGCGCGGGAATGCCGTTCATGCGCAGCAGCGCGATCAGCAGCAGCGTCTGCTGGCCGCAGTCGGCATGGCCGGCACGCAGCGCGTAGTCGCTGATGTTGCTGAGGGTGGAATACTCGCGTGCGCCGGCCCATGGGATGCGATCGACCGCCGCGAACAGCCTGCGCACGATCTCGTAGGGGCGTGTTTCGCCCTGCAGCACCTGGTCGGAAAACAGTTTCAATGCCGGCGTGAAACGCACATGCGGCAAGTGTTCGCTCAGGTAAGGCTGCAGCGCGGCGTCGGCCGGTGTCGGCTGCACCCGGGCCGGATCGATTGCCGTGTGGCGGGCGAACAGGGTGACCGCATAACGGATCTCGAAGCGCGTGGGCTGCCCGGCGACGGCCTTCGCTTCCAGATAGGCGGTGCGCTGCAGGGTACCGGCGGGTGCCACGCGTGCTTTGTCCGGTGTACTGCCAAGCCATTGCACGCGCTCCTGCTGGCCCGGAATCTCGCGCGGATAGGGAATCCAGGCGCGAACGGTTTCGCCCGCCGGGACCGCATCGGCCTTGACCGTGAGCGACTGCGTGAACGCGATGCGCTGCGGCAGCACCGAGCCCTGGCCGCTTTGACCGGCAGCAGCAACGACACGTGCGTGGTGCGCGTTGAGCACTTCATTCGGGCCCGGAGACGGCATCGGTGCATCGGCGCGGCGGCGTGCACGCGCTTCATCGCTGAGCAGGAACAGGTTTGAGGGCGCGCGTTTGAAGTACGCGCGCCTGCCATCGATATCGAGGTGCTCGATCAGCCCCAGCTGGTCCCAGCGCGCGAACTCCTCGTCGGTCAGATCCGGAATCCAGCGACGCACCGCCGCTTTGGCCGCCGCTTCGTCCAGGGAAAAATCCAGGCGGATGCGGCGCATGCGCTCGCGCTGGAATGCGTCTTCGGCAGCATCGCGCCCGGTCGCCAGCAGCGCCTGGGCGTCGCTGAAGCGCCCGCTGTCGATCAGGTCGATCACCTGCAGCTGCCGGCTGTCGCGCGCGTCTGCCGCGTGCGTGGCCGACGCCCACAGCAGCAGCGCGGCACACAGGCCGGCGGCGGCAGGCAGACGCGGTTTGCGAACGGCAGGATCCACAGCGACACTTCCCAAGCGCGGGTGGTAACGGCTGTGTAACACGGGCCGGAGGACCGGTCAATAATTTATTCTTGCTTTCGCGAGCGAAAGGAATAAATATTCCTTAAGGCATTCGAGGAGGGTGTGCTGCGCATGATCCTGGCTTCCCGCGAACCGCGCCGGCAGTGGCCGCGCCGGTTGACCCTGGCCCTGTGCCTGTTCGCCGCACCGGCCTTCGTGCAGGCTGCCGCGCCCGATCCGGGCGCGCCGCTGCCGTATGTGATCGGTCTGCACGAGGCTTACCTGACCCCGGACTACTGGGCCGCCCGGCTGGACGATGCCGATGCGCCGATCCTCGACCGCGCACAGATCCAGGCGCAGAACGCACGGATGCGCGCAGAGGATGTCCATATCCAGGACATCGCCGCCCTGCCCGCCCAGCTGGATGCGGCACAGGTACGCAGCAGCATCACGGCGCTGTCGAGCTGGCCCACGCGTACGCTCTACAACGCCAAGGGGCAGGCGATCGCACCGGCAGTGCGCAAGGCCATCGAAGCCAACCTCGACCTGGATGCGATTCCCGCACAGGTGGCGCCCGACTACGGGCTGGTGGTGAAGCGTGCCGCACTGCGCACCTTCCCGACCCGCGAGCGGGTCTTCAGCACGGTGGGCGATACCGATATCGATCGCTTCCAGGAATCGGCGCTGTTCCCCGGTGACAAGGTCGCCGTGGTCCATCGCAGCACCGATGGCCGCTGGTTGTTCGTGCACAGCGAGCGTTACAGTGCATGGATCGAAACGGACGCCGTGGCCACCGGCGACAAGACCAGCGTGCTCGGCTATGGCAGCGCCGGCCCGTACCGCATCGTCACCGGCGCCACCGCGCACACCGTCTACACGCCGGAAGAGCCGCGCGTCTCGCGCCTGCAGCTGGACATGGGCGTGCGCCTGCCGGTGCTGGCCGACTGGCCTGCGGCCACGCCGGTCAACGGCCAGCAGGCCCACGCCTCATGGGTGGTGCAGCTGCCCGTGCGCGAGGCCGATGGACGACTGAAGCTGGTTCCGGCACTGCTGCCGCGCTCGCAGGACACGGCCGCCGATTACCTGCCGCTGACCCCTCGACGGCTGTTGCAGCAGGCGTTCAAGTTCCTGGGTGAGCGCTATGGCTGGGGCCATGACTACGATACCCGCGACTGCAGCGGCTTCGTTTCGGAAATCTACCGCAGCTTCGGCGTGCTGCTGCCGCGCAATACCAGCGCCCAGGCGATCAGCCCGGCACTGGATCGCCTGCCGTTCACTAGCAGGGATGGCAAGGCCGCGCGCGAACGTGCCGTCACCGGCCTGCAGGTCGGTGATCTGGTCTACATCCCCGGCCATGTGATGATGGCCATCGGCCACGTCGACGGCCGCACCTGGGTCATCCACGATACGGCCGGCGGCAGCTGGTTCGGCGCCGACGGCACGCGTGTGCAGGCCCATCTCAATGGTGTTTCGGTCACGCCGCTGGAGCCGATGATGGCCAGCGACACGGTCCGCTACATCGACCGCATCACCAACATCCAGCGCCTGCGGGCCAAGACCCCTGAATGAAGATCACCGCCATTGAACTGGGCATGCTGCGCGTGCCGCTGAAGACCCCCTTCAAGACCGCCCTGCGCACCGTGGAAACCGTGGAGGACGTGGTGGTGCTGGTCCGCACCGACAGCGGCCACACCGGGTACGGCGAGGCGCCGGCCACCGCGGTGATCACCGGTGATACGCATGGCTCGATCATCGAAGCGATCCGCCACTTCATCGCTCCACGCCTGATCGGGCAGGACGTTGCCAACCTCAACCGCCTGTGCGGGCTGGTGCAGACGTCGATGGAGCGCAATACCAGCGCCAAGGCCGCAGTGGAGATCGCCCTGTACGACCTGTGGGCGCAGCTGCATGGTGCGCCGCTGTACCAGATGCTCGGCGGCGGCGACCCGGTCATCACCACCGACATCACCATCAGCGTGGACTACATCGACAAGATGGTGGCCGATTCGCTGTCGGCGATCGAGCGTGGCTTCGAGTCGCTGAAGATCAAGGTCGGCAAGGACATCGGCCTGGACATCGAGCGGGTCAAGGCGATCCACGCGGCGGTTGAAGGCCGCGCCCTGCTGCGCCTGGACGCCAACCAGGGCTGGACCGCCAAGCAGGCGGTGCACGCGATGCGCACGCTGGAGGATGCCGGGGTGGTGCTGGAGCTGCTGGAGCAGCCGGTGAAGGCCGCCGACATCAGTGGCCTGAAGTACGTGACCGACCGGGTCAACACGCCCGTCATGGCCGATGAGAGCGTGTTCAGTCCCAGCCAGGTGATGGACCTGATCCAGCAGCGCGCGGCGGACATCATCAACATCAAGCTGATGAAGACCGGTGGCCTGTCCAATGCCATCCGCATCGCCGACATCGCCGGCATCTACGGCGTGCCGTGCATGATCGGCTGCATGATCGAATCGAGCATCAGCGTGGCCGCGGCCGTGCACCTGGCCGTGGCCAGGAGTGATGTGATCACCAAGGTCGACCTGGACGGCCCTTCGCTGGGCCAGTTCGACCCGGTCAGCGGCGGGGTCAACTTCAACGAGTCGGAGATCACCATCAGCGATGCGCCGGGGCTGGGAATCACCGAGGTGCGCGGGCTGGAGATGATGACGCCGCCGCGCTGGTAGGCCGCTGCGCGGGCGCTACCGCCGACCGTTGATCCCGCTTACCCTTCCTGCAACCGGACCCACGCTGAGCCCCATGCCACCCCTGGTGAAAATCCGCTCCGAGCGCGGGCAGATGTCGGCCATCGAACGCCGCATCGCCGACTTCATCCTCGACAACGCGCACCTGCTGCGCGACTACTCGTCGCAGCAGCTGGCCAGCGCGCTGGGCATCAGCCAGTCCAGCGTGGTGAAGTTCAGCCAGAAGCTGGGCTTCAAGGGTTACCCGGACCTGAAGTACTCGATCGGCCAGGACGTGGCGCGCGCCGGCCACGATCCGCAGGCACGCCCGCCGTCACCGAGCGCCGGTGACTACGCCGACATCGCCGGGCGCCTGCGCCTGAGCCGGGCAGCCGCCGAGGAAGAGACCAGCCTGGCCAATGCGCAGGCTGATGTGGAGGCCATCGTACGACTGCTCGACAGGGCGCCCAAAGTGTTCGTGTACGGCCTTGGCGATGACGGCCTGTACGCGCGCGAGTTCGCCATGCGCCTGTCGCTGCTGGGCATGCTGACCGTGCACCATGCCGATCCGATCCTGATGATGGCCAACCTGTCAGCGGCGCGGGCCGGTGATGCCATGCTGGTGTTCTCCGAGTTCGGCAAGCTGCCTCAGCTGTTCCAGCTGTCGCGGCAGTTCCAGGACGTGGGCGGGAAGGTGGTGTCGATCACCCGCCACACCGCCAACCCACTGCGCGCACATGCCGACCAGTCACTGGTGGTCTGCGCCCATGACCCCGCACCGCACGTGGCGCAGCTGCTGTACCGTGCTTCACTGCAGTCCCTGCTCGACTTCGTCTTCGTGCTTTTGTGCCATGCCAACCCGGACCGCCACCGCCAGCTCGGGGTGAACCTGGAACGGATCGAACACCTGATCGACGCCTGATCGACCCCTGGTTCACTGGAGTCCACGATGCTGCCGCTGCTGCGTACCGCCCTCGCTGTCACCGCTCTGGCCACCGCGCTGCCCGCTGGCGCGCTCACCCTGCTGCCGCCGATGGCGCGCAGTCTGCAGGCCATCGTGGTGGTCACCGACAGCTGGGATGCCACCCAGGGCCGGCTGCAGGCCTATGAGCGCAGGAGCAGCGACGACACGTGGCGCCCGCACGGCCCGGCCTTCACCGTGGCCGTGGGGCGTGAGGGCAGCGCGTGGGGCGTGGGCCGTGCGTCGCTGCACAACCAGGGGCCGCAGAAGACGGAAGGCGACGGGCGCAGTCCGGCCGGCGTCTTCGATATCGGCCCCGCGTTCGGCTACGCGCCGACGATCGCCAGCGCGATGCCGTATCTGCCGATGACGGCCAGCCACTACTGCATGGATGTACCCGCCTCGCGCTACTACAACCGCATCGTCGATGCGGCGGACGTAGGTACCGCCGCAGTGGAAGGCTCCACCGAACCGATGCGGCTGGACCTGCACAACAAGGGCGATGTTCGCTACCGCGAGGGCTTCGTGATCGAGCACAACAGCAGCCGCAGGCCGGGCAAGGGCAGTTGCATCTTCGCCCACCTCTGGCGCAAACCGGGCGAGGCCACGGCCGGCTGTACGGCAATGGAGCCGCGCCACATGACGGCCCTGCTGGCCTGGCTGAAGCCGGACACGCGCGCGGTCTTCGTCCTGCTGCCCAAGACGGAGTACGACAACCTGCAGGGGCCGTGGCAGCTGCCGGCCCTGACCGGAGCGTTGCGTTGAGCGCCCCGGACGAACCGCAGCTGCAGCGCGCGGTCAGCCGCTGGCAGATCGTCGGCCTGTCGATCAACGACGTGATCGGCAGCGGCATCTATCTGCTGCCGGCGGCCACCGTCGCCCTGCTGGGCCCCTTCAGCCTGTGGGGCGTGGTCGCCGCCGGCATCGTGGTGGCCCTGCTGGTGCTGTGCTACGCGCAGGCCGCCAGCTACTTCGATGAACCCGGCGGCAGCTATCTATATGCCCGCGAAGCCTTTGGCCGCTTCGCCGGCTTCGAGATCGGCTGGATGATCTGGCTGACCCGTATCAGCTCGGCGGCCGCACTCAGCAATGCGCTGGCCGATGCGGTCGCGCGCTTCTGGCCCTGGGCCGGGGCCGGCACGGGTCGCCTTGCCGTGATCGTGCTGTCGCTGGGTTTCCTGACCGGCGTGAACATCATCGGCGTGCGCTCGGCGGCCCGCACCGGCATCGTGCTGGTGATCGGCAAGATGCTGCCGCTGCTGCTGTTCGTGGCCATCGGCGCGTTCTACATCGATCCGCAGCTGGCGTTCTCCGGCCAGCGCCCGGACCCGCACGACCTGCAGCGCATGGGTGAGGCCGCATTGTTGCTGCTGTATGCCTACGCTGGTTTCGAGAACATCCCGGCGGCAGCCGGCGAGTACCGCAATCCCCGTCGCGACATTCCATTCGCGTTGATCACCATGATCATCACCGTCACCGTCATCTACGGCGCGGTACAGGTGGTGGCGCAGGGCACCCTGGCCGGGCTTGCGTCGTCGCCGACACCGCTGGCCGATGCCGCAGCCGGATTCGGCGGTGAGGCACTGGCGTTGATCCTGACCGTCGGCGCGACCATCTCCATCCTCGGCACCAACAGCAATACGATGATGATGGGCCCGCGCTTCCTGTTCGCGCTTGCCCGCGATGGCTACGGGCCGAAGATCCTCGCGCAGGTCCATCCGCGCTTCCGCACACCGGCTGCCGCGATCTTCTGCCAGGGGCTGATCGCCCTCGGCCTGGCGCTGTCCGGTTCGTTCGTGCAGTTGGCGCTGCTGTCGATGACCACGCGACTGTTCGCCTATATCGGAACCGCGGCGGCCGTGCTGGTGCTGGCCAAGCGCTACGCCGACCGGCCGGGCGCACTGAAGCTGCCGGGCGGGCCGCTGATTCCGGTCCTGGCCCTGCTGCTCTGCCTGGCCCTGTTCGCCAGTGCCAGCTGGCAGAACATCGCCGCCGCACTGGTCGCCTTCGCCATCGGCGCAGTGATCTACAAACTGCCGCGCAAGGACGTAGGCGCCTGATGATCGGCAGCGACGGCGCGGATGGAGGACACCTTCCCTTCACGCGAGCGGACCGGACTGTTAACCGCCATGGCGGCATGATCGAAGCTCATCCACCACGGAGCCCGATCGATGAGCCCCGAGTACCAGATCCCCGGCCGCGTGCCGGATGACAGCGCACCGCGCCAGGCCGTTTCCGACTTCTGGCGCGAGCGTTACACCGCTGAACCCTATTACGACAACCAGCTGTTCTTCGAGGACTACGAGCCGGCCTATCGCATCGGCCACGCTGCCCGTGCGCAGGACATGATCCGCGCGTACGAAGAGGTGGAGGCCGAACTCGAGTCCCGCTGGGCGAGCGAGCGCGGCAAGAGCCGGCTGGAGTGGGCGCAGGCCCGCAACGCCGTCCGCCGCGGCTGGGAAGAAGCGGTCAACCTCGACCAGCGCCTGGACCGGGGCGTACCGCGCGGCACCTGAGGGCACCCCGCGCTGCGGCCGGGCCATGCCAGGCTGTCCTTCGGCACTGCGGCAGAGCCGGGCATGGTCCCGGCTCTGCGCAATCCGGGCGTCAGTCCTGTTCCGGCAGCGGCGGCACGGCCTGACCGCGTGCATTGCCGCCGTTGGCGGCGATCAGGTCGCGGGTGTTCTTCTGCACCGCGACCGCGCCGAACAGCGCAAGTGCGAAGGCCATGGCGTAGAAGCCCTTCTCGCTCAACAGCAACGTGGCATTCCACAGGCCCACCAGCAACAGCAGCAGCGCCGATAGCAGGGCGAACCAGCACAGCGCGTAGTACAGGCCGCTGACCGGGATGCCCTCCACGCGGTCGCGCACGCTCTTCTGCAGCGATACCGCCGCGAACAGGCCATAAAGCAGCAACGCCAGGTAGTAGCCCTTCTCGTTCAGGGCCATTTCGGCGTTGAACAGGCCGATCAGATAAGCCACCGCGCCAAGCAGCAGCGCCACCCACGAAGCGGCGACGAAGGCGGGAGATGGCTTGTGGGTCGGAACAGTGTGCATTGCAGATCCTTGGCAGACAGACGGGCATGCATTGCCCGGGCGTGCCCACCCTAGACGATCCGCCCCACGTCGCACAGGGGGTAGCAGGACCTTCGGGCCACGACGGTCACACCCGCAGTGGTATACAAGGGAACGCTTGGCCATCCGCATCCCCGCCCTGGAGATTCCCATGACCCGCACGCCCCTGCTGCTTGCCCTCGGCCTGGCGCCGATTCTCGCCACCACTGCCTGCAACGCCGCCGATCCTGCATCCGCTACTGCCGGTACTGCCGCCACCGCTGCTGCACCGGCTGCGGCTGCGGCCGCAACCGACCAGCGGCCGTTCACCGCCACGGAAGTCAGCCGTTTCGATCAACCGTGGGCAATGACCTTCCTGCCCGATGGCAGTCTGCTGGTCACCGAAAAGCGCGGCAAGCTGCAGCACCTGGACGTGGCCAGCGGCCAGAAGCATGAGATCACCGGCGTACCGAAGGTCGCCTATGGTGGCCAGGGCGGCTTCGGCGACGTCATCCTGCACCCGGACTTTGCCCGCAACCAGGTGATCTACCTCAGCTATGCCGAGGAAGGCACGCTGGATACCCGCGGCGCCGCGGTGGCCCGCGCCACGCTCGCCCTGGACGCCGACGGCGGTGGCCAGCTCAAGGATCTGAAGGTGATCTGGCGACAGACACCGAAGGTCAGCGGGCAGGGCCACTACGGCCATCGCCTGGTGTTCGGTCCGGACGGCAAGCTCTGGATCAGCTCCAGCGAACGGCAGAAGTTCGACCCCGCGCAGGACATGGGCGGCAACCTCGGCAAGATCATCCGCCTCAACGACGATGGCAGCCTGCCGGCGGACAATCCGTTCGCGTCACAGGGCGGCGTGGCTGCACAGGTGTGGTCGCTCGGCCATCGCAACATCCTGGGCATGGCCTTCGATGCCAACGGCAAGCTGTGGGCGCATGAGATGGGGCCGGCGGGCGGAGACGAACTGAACCTGATCGTGCGGGGCGCCAACTACGGCTACCCGGTGGTCTCCAACGGCGACCACTACGACGGCCGGCCGATTCCCGACCACGACACGCGCCCGGAGTTCGCCGCGCCGAAGGTGACCTGGACGCCGGTCATCTCGCCTGCGGGCTTCGTCATCTACAGCGGCACCCTGTTCCCGCAGTGGAAGGGCAGCGGCTTCATCGGCGGCCTGTCCTCCACATCACTGGTGCGCGTGGCCTTCGAGGGCGACAACGCGCGCGAGGCGGAACGCTTCAACATGGGTGAGCGCATCCGTGAAGTGGAACAGGGGCCCGATGGCGCGCTGTGGCTGCTTGAAGATGGCAGCAAGGCGCGCCTGCTCAAGCTCACGCCGAAGACCTGATCAGGTAACGCAGGGTGGCGGGCCAGAGCCCGTCACCCCGCACGCTCACTGGATGGTGATGACCTTCACTTCGGTCCGGGTGCAGGCCGCATCAAGGCACTGGCCGCTCAACCACACCTGGCCATCGCCGATCATCACGCCCTGCTGGTTGACGAACACCTTGCCGAAATCCTGTGCGGACACCGCCTTGACCACGGCCGGCGTGATGATCTTCTCGTAGCTGCGCTGGAATTCGCCCGGTCCGGCGATCGTCTTTCCGCCGCTGATGTTCAACGGGAAACGTATTTCCTCGACGACCGCCGCGCGATCACCGCCGACCACCGCCGTTCTGAAGGCATTGAAGACCTTCTCGTACTGCGCCGCATCACCGAGCAGTGTCTCGATGCGCGCGCGCGCATCTTCGGTCTGTTCGCTCGCGGGTGTCGCAGGTGCTGCCGGTGCTGCCTGCACGGGTTCGGCCGGCGGTGCAGCAGCGGGCGTTGCCTCCGGAGCCGTCGGCGGCGCCGGCTGTGCACAGGCTGCCAGCAGCAGCGCGGGGGCAAGGAAAGCACTCTTGCGCATGGTCGGGCTCCATCGGATCACGAACCCCGATGGTAGCGCCGGGTCAGGCCCGGCGTGTTTGCCATGGGTGACGA
>NZ_JAODZG010000062.1:0-18245 GCF_029835135.1 Stenotrophomonas sp. GD04145
CGGCGCTACCGGGGGCCTCCCGGCTACCCTCGATTCAGGCGGTTCAGGCAGAATCCCCCTCATACCCTTCCAGGATCTGCCCATGCGCGTTCTGCTGCTTTCCTCCCTGCTGCTCACCGTCACCGCCTGTACCTGGGTGCCGATCGAACCGGCCGGGAAGACCGTCCGCGTGCTGCCGGCCGGGCCGGCGCCCACCGGCTGCATCACCAAGGGCGAGGTGGTGGTCACCGTGAAGAGCAAGGTCGGCTTCTACAACCGCAACCCGCTGCGCGTGCAGGAAGAACTGGAAACGCTGGCCCGCAACGAGGCCCCCAGCGCCGGCGCCAATGCCGTACAGGCCGCCGCACCGCCGGCCGATGGCAGCCAGCGCTTTGCCGCCTTCCAGTGCCCGCCGCGCTGAATCCTTCACCATACGGGCAAGCCTGAATTCGTAAAGATGCGGTGAAGGCCCGGGGGGTTATAGAATAGCGCCCCCTTTTGCCTGAGCCTTGGCGCTAACCTCGATGCTCTTCAAGAATGTCTCGATCGCCGGCCTGGCACACGTCGATGCGCCTCATACGCTGACGACGAAGGAAATCAACGAACGCCTGCAGCCGACGCTGGACCGGCTGGGCATCCGCACCGACGTGCTCGGCGATATCGCGGGCATCCACGCCCGCCGCCTGTGGGACAACGGCGTGCTGGCCTCGGATGCGGCCACCATGGCCGGTCGCAAGGCACTGGAAGATGCCGGCATCGAAGCCACCCAGGTCGGCCTGCTGGTCAATACCTCGGTCAGCCGCGACTACCTGGAGCCGTCCACGGCCTCCATCGTCTCGGGCAATCTGGGTGTCAGCGACGAATGCATGACGTTCGATGTCGCAAATGCCTGCCTGGCTTTCATCAACGGCATGGACATCGCAGCGCGCATGATCGAGCGCGGTGACATCGACTATGCGCTGGTGGTGGATGGCGAAACCGCCAACCTGGTGTACGAGAAGACGCTGGAGCGCATGACCGCGCCGGACGTCACCGCCGACGATTTCCGCAACGAACTGGCGGCGCTGACCACCGGTTCGGGCGCTGCCGCCATGGTGATGGCGCGCTCGGAACTGGTGCCGGATGCCCCGCGCTACAAGGGCGGCGTCACCCGTTCGGCGACCGAATGGAACCAGCTGTGCCTGGGCAACCTGGACCGCATGGTGACCGACACCCGCCTGCTGCTGATCGAAGGCATCAAGCTGGCGCAGAAGACCTTCACTGCGGCCAAGATCGCGCTGGGCTGGGCGGTGGAAGAACTGGACCAGTTCGTCATCCACCAGGTCAGCCAGCCGCACACCGCAGCGTTCATCAAGAACTTCGGCATCGACCCGAAGAAGGTCATGACCATCTTCGGCGAGCACGGCAACATCGGCCCGGCGTCGGTACCGATCGTGCTGAGCAAGCTCAAGCAGCTGGGCAAGCTGAAGAAGGGTGATCGCATCGCGCTTCTGGGCATCGGCTCGGGCCTGAACTGCTCGATGGCCGAAGTGGTCTGGTAAACAGACCCCTGCGTTGAATCCTGGGGCCGGTACTACCGGCCCTTTTTACAGG
Organism: Stenotrophomonas sp. GD04145; assembly: GCF_029835135.1. Taxonomy (NCBI): domain Bacteria; kingdom Pseudomonadati; phylum Pseudomonadota; class Gammaproteobacteria; order Lysobacterales; family Lysobacteraceae; genus Stenotrophomonas; species Stenotrophomonas sp. GD04145. The sequence goes on from NZ_JAODZG010000062.1 coordinate 1,573, forward strand.
TGCGACCTGATGTCCAAGCTTCCCGGTTACCCCGCCCATCCCCAACGCTTCGAGGTCCGCCCTGGCCTGTCGATGAACTATCTCGACGAGGGCCCGCGCGACGGTGAGGTGGTGGTGATGGTGCACGGCAATCCGTCGTGGAGCTATTACTGGCGCACGCTGGTGGCCGGCCTGTCGGACAAGTACCGTTGCATCGTGCCCGACCACATCGGCATGGGCCTGTCGGACAAGCCCGATGACCGTGGCTATGCGTACACGCTGCAATCGCGCGTGGATGACCTGGATGCGCTGCTCAGGCACCTGGGCATCACCGGCCCGGTGACCCTGGCCGTGCACGACTGGGGCGGCATGATCGGCTTTGGCTGGGCGCTGTCGCACCACGCGCAGGTCAAGCGGCTGGTGGTGCTCAATACCGCCGCGTTCCCGATGCCGGCAGCGAAGAAGATGCCATGGCAGATCGCGCTCGGACGGCACTGGAAGATCGGCGAGTGGATCATCCGCACCTTCAATGCCTTCTCCGCCGGCGCATCGTGGCTGGGCGTTGAGCGGAAGATGCCCGCCGACGTGCGCCGCGCGTATGTATCGCCGTACAACAGCTATGCCAACCGCATCAGCACCATCCGCTTCATGCAGGACATTCCGCTGGGCCCGGCCGACAAGGCGTGGTCGCTGCTGGAGCGTGCAGGCAAGGCGCTGCCGTCGTTTGCCGATCGCCCGGCCTTCATAGGCTGGGGCCTGCGCGACTTCGTGTTCGACCACCATTTCCTGCAGGGCTTCCAGGCGGCGCTGCCGCAGGCCCAGGTGCATGCCTTCAAGGACGCGGGCCACTACGTGCTGGAAGACAAGCACGAGGTGCTGGTGCCGGAGATCCGCGCCTTCCTGGACGCGAATCCGATCTGATCGGATCCCCTCGGTAGCGCCGGGCCATGCCCGGCGTTGTCATGCATGGGGTCAGAGCCCTTCCGTGCCGGAAACGGGCCCGACCCCGACCGTCACGCCGCGATCGGCGCCTGCGGCGGAGACGACGGGCTGCTGCCGTTGTCGTCCGGATGATCGTCGTCGTTGTCCGCCTCGTCGCGCCAGCGCCAGTCGGCCAGCGTCAGCGGGTCCAGGCCGTAGGCGATGCGGGCCTTGTCGCACTGCGGGCTGGCCTTGCCGTACTCCCATGAGGCATCCACTTCGCGGCAAACGCTGGGCCGGTTGGGGTGGATCGTGCAGCGCGAATACACGCCGATCTGCGCATCCAGTGCCACGCAGCGCACCGGTTTGGAGTGGGTGCCGCGCATGCACAGGCGATGCGGGTCGAGCACTTCGGTCAGCTGGTGGGGCACGCCGCCCGGGGTGACCTCGTCCGATTCCATCCAGTGGAAGGCCACGCGGTACTGGGTGCAGCAGGCGCCGCAGGTCATGCAGGGGTGTTGCATGGGCAAGCCGCCTCGGGCGGCAGTCGGAATCGGGAACGAGGCTGCGGATTTTCCACGAAGTGAGCCGCCGCGCAAGAAATTCCGTAAGCGGCGACAATGAACGGATGAACCGACCCTGCAACATTGCTGCGCGGTTGCCTGAACTGGCCCGTGAACGCCCCGACCAGATCGCCATCCGCTGCCCCGGCCGCCGCGGCGCCGGCAACGGCATGGCGGCCTACGATGTGACCCTGGACTATCGGCAGCTGGATGCCCGCAGCGACGCCATGGCCGCCGGCCTGGCCGGCTACGGGATCGGGCGCGGCGTGCGCACGGTGGTGATGGTGCGGCCCTCGCCGGAGTTCTTCCTGCTGATGTTCGCCCTGTTCAAGCTGGGTGCGGTGCCGGTGCTGGTCGATCCCGGCATCGACCGGCGCGCGCTGAAGCAGTGCCTGGACGAAGCCCAGCCGGAGGCCTTCATCGGCATCCCGCTGGCCCACGTGGCACGGCTGGCGCTGCGCTGGGCGCCGTCGGCGACCCGCCTGGTCACGGTGGGACGGCGGCTGGCCTGGGGCGGGACCACCCTGGCCGCGCTGGAGCGCGCGGGCGCGCAGGCCGGGCCGATGCTGGCGGCCACCGACGGCGAGGACATGGCCGCGATCCTGTTCACCAGCGGCTCTACGGGCGTGCCCAAGGGCGTGGTCTACCGCCATCGCCATTTCCTGGGCCAGATCGAGCTGCTGGGCAGCGCCTTCGGCATGGAGGCCGGCGGGGTGGACCTGCCGACCTTCCCGCCCTTCGCCCTGTTCGATCCCGCATTGGGGTTGACCTCGGTGATCCCGGACATGGACCCCACGCGGCCCGCGCAGGCCGATCCGGCACGCCTGCATGATGCGATCCAACGCTTCGGCGTGACCCAGCTGTTCGGCTCGCCTGCGCTGATGCGGGTCCTGGCCCGCCATGGCCGGCCGCTGCCGTCGGTGACCCGGGTGACCTCGGCCGGTGCCCCGGTTCCGCCGGATGTGGTCGCCACCATCCGTGGCCTGCTGCCGGCCGGCGCGCAGTTCTGGACGCCGTACGGTGCCACCGAATGCCTGCCGGTGGCGGTGGTGGAAGGCCATGAACTGGAGCGCACCCGTGCGGCCACCGAGGGCGGTGCGGGTACCTGCGTGGGCAACGTGGTGGCCCCGAACGAAGTGCGCATCATCGCCATCGATGATGCACCGCTGGCCGACTGGTCGCAGGTGCGCGTGCTGGCCACCGGCGAGGTGGGCGAGATCACCGTGGCCGGCCCCACCGCCACCGACAGCTATTTCAATCGCCCGCAGGCCACCGCTGCGGCGAAGATTGCCGAAACGCTGGCCGATGGCAGTACCCGCATCGTGCATCGCATGGGCGATGTCGGCTATTTCGACGCGCAGGGCCGTCTGTGGTTCTGCGGACGCAAGACCCAGCGCGTGGAAACCCCGCACGGCCCGCTCTACACCGAACAGGTCGAGCCGGTGTTCAACACGGTGCAGGGCGTGGCACGCACCGCGCTGGTCGGCGTGGGTCCCGCGGGCGCGCAGGTGCCGGTCCTGTGCGTGGAGCTGCAGCGTGGACAGTCCGACAGCCCGGCGCTGCATGAAGCGCTGCGCGCCCTTGCCGGCGCACGCCTGCCCGAGGCCGGGCTGCAGCACTTCCTGGTGCATCCGGCGTTTCCCGTGGATATCCGTCACAACGCCAAGATCGGCCGCGAGAAGCTCGCCGTCTGGGCCAGCGCCGAACTGGAGAAGCGCGCATGAAGATCCTGGTCACCGGTGGTGGTGGTTTCCTTGGCCAGGCGCTGTGCCGCGGGCTGGTCGAGCGCGGCCACCAGGTGCTGGCATTCAACCGCAGCCACTACCCGGCGCTGCAGGCGCTGGGAGTGGGCCAGATCCGTGGCGACCTGGCGGACCCGCAGGCCGTGCTGCATGCGGTGGCCGGTGTCGATGCGGTGTTCCACAACGGTGCCAAGGCCGGCGCCTGGGGCAGTTACGACAGCTACCACCAGGCCAATGTGGTCGGCACCGACAATGTCATCGCTGCCTGCCGTGCGCATGGCATCGGCAGGCTGGTCTATACCTCCACACCGAGCGTGACCCATCGTGCCACCCACCCCGTGGAAGGACTGGGCGCGGACGAGGTGCCCTACGGCGAGGATTTCCAGGCGCCGTACGCGGCGACCAAGGCGATCGCCGAACAACGGGTGCTGGCCGCCAACGACGCGACGCTGGCCACGGTGGCGCTGCGCCCGCGCCTGATCTGGGGGCCGGGCGACCAGCAGCTGGTGCCGCGCCTGGCCGAGCGCGCACGGCAGGGCCGGCTGCGCCTGGTCGGTGATGGCAGCAACAAGGTCGACACCACCTACATCGACAACGCCGCGCTGGCGCACTTCCTGGCATTCGAGGCGCTGGGCCCGGCGGCGGCCTGCGCCGGCAAGGCCTACTTCATCTCCAATGGCGAGCCACTGCCGATGCGCGAGCTGGTCAACAAGTTGCTGCAGGCCGTGGGCGCCCCCCCTGTGGAGAAGGCAATCAGCTTCAGGACCGCCTACCGGATCGGTGCGATCTGCGAGCGCCTGTGGCCGCTGCTGCGGTTGCGCGGCGAGCCGCCGTTGACGCGTTTCCTCGCCGAGCAGCTGTGCACGCCGCACTGGTACAGCATGGAGCCGGCGCGCCGTGATTTCGGCTATGTGCCGCAGGTCAGCATCGAGGAAGGGCTGCGTCGGCTGCAGGCCGCGTCGTCATGACGGCAGCCTCACGGCGCTGAAGACTTCATCGCGCGCAGAACCGGCCATCACCGGTTGCACACCGCCGGACCGGGAGGATGGACCCCACGCCACCCACGGCCGAATATCTGCGAGGAGCGCCATGCTGCATTACGCCGTCATTTTCTTCGTCATCGCCATCATCGCCGCCGTGCTCGGTTTCTCCGGCATCGCCGGCGCGGCCAGCAACATTGCCTGGATCCTGTTCGTGGTGTTCCTGGTCCTGGCGGTGATCTCGATGTTCCGCAAGCGCGGCTAGTGAGCCCCGGAGCAGTGCCGGTCGATGGCCGGTACTGCTCCGGCGGAAGCGGTTGTTTGCTGTAGTACCGGGTACTGTCTGGCCTACAGCAGCCTCTGATCGGCTTCGTGCCGTTCCAGGGCCAGTTCAATCAGGCGTGTGATCAGCGTGGTGTAATCCACGCCACTGGCGCCCCACAGCTTCGGGTACATGCTGATGCGGGTGAAGCCCGGCAGCGTGTTGACCTCGTTGATGACGACGCGGCCGTCGCCGGTCAGGAACACATCCACTCTGGCCATGCCGGCGCACTCCAGCGCCTGATACGCCTGCAGGGCGATCTGCCTGATCCGCTGCTGGGTGGCATCATCGATGTCGGCCGGGACCACAACGTCGGCGCCATTCTCGTTGAGGTACTTGGTGTCGTAGGCATAGAACTCGTCGTGCACCACCACTTCGCCACACACGCTGGCCTGCGGCTGCTCGTTGCCGAGCACCGCACATTCGATCTCGCGGCCGGCCACGGCCGCTTCCACCAGAACCTTGTGGTCGTAGCGCAGCGCCCCTTCCAGCGCGGCCGCGAAGCCGGCAGCGTCCTTGACCTTGCTCACCCCCACCGACGAACCCTGGTTGGCCGGCTTCACGAACAGCGGCAGACCGAGCTGGGCGATGACGCCGTCGACATCGATGTTCGCAGCCTGGTGGCGACGGATGCACTGCCAGGGCGCCACCTGCAGGCCGGCATCGCGCAGCAGGCGCTTGGTAACGTCCTTGTCCATGGCCACGGCCGAGCCCAGCACCGGTGAACCGACGAAGGGCAGGTTGGCCATGCGCAGCAGGCCCTGCAGCGCGCCATCCTCACCCAGCGGACCATGCACGATCGGCAGGACAACGTCGATCTGGCCGAGCACGGCAGCCGGATCGGCGGGCTGCAGCTGCGCCTGTCCGGCGCCCGGGTGCACCGACAGCGCGACGCCGGACCGGTGCAGCGCGATGCGCGCCGGATCATCGGCGTTGAGCAGGAAGCTCCCGGCCTGGCTCAGATGCCATCGGCCCTGCTTGTCGATGCCGATCAGCACCGGCTCGAAGCGCTCGTGGTCGAGTGCGTCGAGGATGTTCTTCGCCGACTGCAGCGAGACTTCGTGCTCGGAGGACGTACCACCGAAAATGATGCCGACCCGGGTCCTGCTCATGGGCAATGCGATGTCCTGGACGTTGCGTGGCCCCACAGCATGGACCTTCCTTCGCCCGGCAGGTGAGGCGGAGATGAACCCGCACCCATCCGCGCTGCCCGGCCCAAGCCCGGCACCCACGAAGGTAGAATGGGGCCATGGCTCTTTCCCTGCTCAAGTCCCTCAAGCCGGTCGCCGGCCGTGCCCTGCAGATCGCCCTGAACCGCGCCCTGGCGCTGGATCCGGATACCCGCCACGCGTTGGCCGGTCTGGATGGCCGCCATATCGATCTGACCCTGGAGGCTCCTGCGCTGGCCATGCGCATCAGCGTTGACGGTGACCAGCTGCGGGTGGGGCCGGTGGATGCGCAGGAAGCCGATCTGGCCGTACGCAGCAGCTTGTCGGGGGTGCTGGCCCAGCTGCCGCTGCTGGCCAATGCCCGGCGCGCCGACAGCACCGGCAAGGGACGCGTGCGCGTGGCCGGCGATGCCGAGCTGGCGCGCCGCCTGCAGCAGCTGGCCAAGGGCTTCGACCCGGACTGGCAGCAGCCGTTCGTCAGCGTGTTCGGCGAGGTGCTGGGCGTACAGGTGGCCAACACACTGCGCGGCGCGCTGCAGCACGCCCGCCAGGGCGTGATCGATCTGGCGCACAGTGCAGCCGAATTCATTACCGAGGAATCGCGCGACGTGGTGCCGCGCGCCGAGCTGGACGCGTTCCACGACGATGTGGATGTGCTGCGCGATGATGTCGAGCGCCTGGGTGCACGCGTGCAGCGCCTGCGGGGTGCGGCATGAAGGCGGTGCTGCGGGCCAGCCGCATCGGCCGGGTGATCCTGCGCTACCGCCTGGATGACCTGCTGCAGGACACGCCGGCCGAACGCTGGCTGCGCCTGGCCAAACCCTTCGTTCCGCGGGCCTCGGCCGACATCGCCGCGCAATCGCGTGGCGCACGCCTGCGCCTGGCGCTGCAGGACCTGGGTCCGATCTTCGTCAAGTTCGGGCAGATCCTGTCGACCCGTCGCGACCTGGTGCCGCCGGACGTGGCCAACGAACTGACCCTGCTGCAGGACCGGGTCAAGCCGTTCGACGGCGACACCGCGCGCCGCATCGTCGAGGACGCGCTGGGCCTGCCGGTCAGCGAAGCCTTTGCCAGCTTCGATACCGAACCGCTGGCGTCGGCCTCGATCGCGCAGGTCCATGCGGCCACGCTGGCCGATGGCCGCCAGGTGGTGGTCAAGGTGCTGCGCCCGGGCATCGAGAAGCAGATCGACGCCGATATCGCCCTGCTCAATTCACTGGCCGCGCTGGTTGAGCGCACCCACCCGCGTGCCGACAAGATCCGCCCGCGCGAAGTCGTGGCGGAAGTGGAGAACACCCTGGCCGCCGAGCTGGACCTGCAGCGCGAAGGCGCCAACGCCAGCGTGCTGCGCCGCTTCTGGGAGAACTCCGACGACCTGTACGTGCCGGAAGTGATCTGGAGCCACACGGCCGAGCGCGCGCTGACCCTGGAGCGCGTGTGGGGCATTCCCTCCGATGACATCGTGGCACTGGACGCCGCCGGGATCGATCGCAAGGCGCTGGCCGCCAAGGGCGTGCGGGTGTTCTACACCCAGGTGTTCCGCGACAACTTCTTCCACGCCGATGCGCATGCCGGCAACATCTGGGTCGACCCCGATCCGGCACGCCGCAGCGATCCGCGCTTCATCGCGCTGGACTTCGGCATCATGGGCCAGCTGTCGCAGGAAGATCAGTACTACCTGGCCGAGAACTTCATGGCCATCTTCAACCGCGACTACCGCCGCATCGCCGAGCTGCACGTGCAGGCGCGCTGGATGCCGGACCACGTGCGCATCGACGACCTGGAAGCGGCGGTGCGGTCGGTGTGCGAGCCGTACTTCACCCGCCCGCTGTCGCAGATCTCGCTGGCGGAAGTGCTGATGAAGCTGTTCCGCGTGGCGCAGCGCTACCAGCTGACGCTGCAGCCGCAGCTGATCCTGCTGCAGAAGACCCTGTTGAACATCGAAGGCGTCGGTCGCCAGCTCGACCCGCAGATCGATATCTGGGCGGTGGCCAAGCCGGTACTGGCGAAGATCCTGCGCGAGCGCTACAGCCCGCGCAGGGTGATGCGCGAGCTCGGCAAGCGCCTGCCGGAAATCATGACCCACGCACCGGACATGCCCCGCCTGGTGCATGCCTGGCTGACCCAGCAGGTGGAGGGACGTCACGAGCTGGCGATGCGCTCGCGCGATCTGGTATCGCTCGATGCCAGCGTGCAGCGCCTGCAGAAGCATGCGGTCGGTGCCATCACCGGCGTCGGCCTGCTTGCCATTGCCGCCTTGATGTACGTGCTGCAGCCGCCCGGCTGGTACTGGGGCGACCTGCCGATGTGGAGCTGGCTGTCGGGCGCGGTGGGTGTGGCCGCATTGGCCCGGGCGTGGTGGAAGTAGCCGCCGTGCTGCAGGCGCTCAAGGACGAACTGGCGCGCTTTGGCGCCGACAACGATGCGCGCGAAAGCGAGCGGGCCCGGCGCATGCTCAACATCACGCCGGATACCGGTGCGCTGCTGTCGCTGCTGGTACGTTTCGGACAGGCCCGGCGCGTGCTGGAGATCGGCACCTCCAACGGCTATTCCACCCTGTGGCTGGCCGAGGCTGCCGCTGCCATCGACGGCCATGTGACCACGCTGGAGTACGCTGCCGACAAGGTGGCCCTGGCCGGCGCGACCTTCGCCCGCAGCGGCCTGCAGGCGCATATCACCCTGATGCACGCTGACGCCGGGGCGTGGCTGGCGCAGGCGGCCGATGCCAGCATCGACCTGCTGTTCCTCGATTCGGATCGCGAGCAGTACGCTGGCTGGTGGCCGCACCTGCGCCGCGTGCTGCGGCCCGGTGGCCTGCTGGTGGTGGACAACGCGATCTCCCACGCCGAACAGATGGAGCCGCTGCGTGCGGCACTGGTGGCCGATCCTGATGTCAGCGTCAGCCTGGTGCCGGTGGGCAACGGTGAACTGCTCGCACTGCGCAACGTTTGACTGCCTCGCGGCACAAACCCGGGGTCAGATCCCTTTTCCGCAGGAAAAGGGCTCTGACCCCATACAGGCCGCCCGTATAATCGCGCGGTGAGCACCGAACCCGATACCCTCGCCGCGGTCGAGACCGACACCGCCCCCCTTCGGCTCCTGCACCTGGATGAACGCCTGGCGGTGGTCGACAAGCCGGCCGGGCTGATGGTCCATGACAGCAAGCTGGCCCGTGGCGAAGATGATTTCCTGGCCGATCGCCTGCGTGAGCAGCTCGGGCGCCCGATCTTTCTGGTGCATCGGCTGGATCGTGCCACCAGTGGCTGCCTGCTGCTGGCCTTCGACCGTGACACCGCCAGTGCGCTGGGCAAGGCCCTGATGGGCGGCGAGGTGGCCAAGGACTACCTGACGATCTGCCGCGGCTGGCCGGCCGAGGCGTCCTGGCGGGTCGACCACGACCTCGACGGCGGCCCCGGAAAACCGGTCAAGAAGCCTGCCATCACCGACTTCCAGTGCCTGGCTACCGGCGAGCTGCCGGTGCCGGTCGGCGAGTTCGCCCGTTCGCGCTATGCGCTGCTGCGCTGCCAGCCGCAGACCGGACGGTTCCGGCAGATCCGCCGGCATCTCAAGCATCTTTCGCACCACATGATCGGCGACACCAGCCACGGCGACGGCCGCCACAACCGCATCTTCCGCATGCAGGGGGTGCACCGCATGCTGCTGCACGCCGAGCGCCTGCGTTTTCCGCATCCCGAGGGCGGCACGGTGGATGTGCGGGCGCCGCTGGACCGGGAATTCCAGAAGGCGCTGGACCTGTTCGGCTGGCGGGTGGAGTGAAGGCAGCGCCGGGCATGGCCCGGCGCTACCGCCTCACTTCTTTTCCGGCTCGTTGACGATCGCTTCCAGATCCTTCTGCAGGTCGGCGAACAGCGGCTGCATGCGCGACTGGATGGCCACCATCACGTTCTGCATCAGCGCCGGGGTCTTGTCGAGCAGACTCTGGCCCGCCGGGCTCTCGTAGAACTCGGCCATCGCCAGCACGTCTTCCTTGCTGAAGGTCTTCTTGTAGAGATCCACGTACATCGGCCGCAGCTGCTGCCATGACAGGGCCTGGCGCAGGGTCTGGCTGGTCCGTGCCTGGATGCGCTTGAGCTGCTCCTGCTGCTGGGCATTGAGCTGGCGCTGCGACGCGACCTGCTGGAACTGCTGCTGCTGCATCGCCTCGATCTGCGGCAGCATGGTGTCGATCATGCTCTGCGCGCGGGAGGCCGACAGCAGGCGGTTGATGTCGCCGTCGGTCGGCGCGGCGGCCAGGACCGGGGCGCTGGCCACGGCAAGCGCCAGCAGAAGGGCAGCACGGCGCAGCAGGGCGGGCAGGGTGGATGCGGAGCGGATCATGCGAAGCTTCCTGCGGTACATGGGACGGCCAGCATACCCGCTGGCAAGGCGAAGGCGGCGTGTTCGGTGCCTGATCGGCGGCATACGGCGCGCGATGCCGCACTCCACCACGTGGCTGCCGTTACAATGCGCGGATGGGCAGTGGACCGGTCACCATCAGCGCGCAGCTTGAGATCCCCGACGGCGAGATCGTCGAGCGTTTCGTGCGTGCCAGTGGTGCCGGTGGCCAGAACGTCAACAAGGTGTCCACCGCGGTGGAACTGCGTTTCGACGTGGCCAACTCGCCCTCGTTGCCCGAACCGTTGCGCGCGCGCCTGCTGGCGCGGCGTGACCGGCGGATGACCGGCGAAGGCGTGCTGGTCATCGACGCGCAACGCTTCCGGACCCAGGATCGCAATCGCGAGGATGCGCGCGAGCGGCTGGCGGCCTTCATCCAGGCCGGGTTGAGCGTGCCCAAACCGCGCAAGGCCACCAAGCCGACCCTCGGGTCGAAACTGCGTCGTCTGGACGCCAAACGCGGGCGCGCGCAGATCAAGCGCGGGCGCTCCTCACGTGACTGGGAGTGATTGCTTGAACAACCCGACTCCGTTGCTGCCGGCCATCCCGCCGAACATGCCGCAGGTCAGATCCAACCCGTTCCTGCGCTGGCTGGCGCGCTGCACCCTGCGCATGGGCGGCTGGAAGGTGGTCGGCACCCTGCCGGACATCCCGAAGCTGGTCTTCATCATCGCCCCGCACTCGTCCAACTGGGACGGGTTCTGGGGCATGGCGGCCAAGATCGCACTGGGCATGAAGGTCAAGGTGCTGGGCAAGGCGTCGCTGTTCTGGTGGCCGCTGGGCCCGCTGCTGCACCGGCTGGGCGTGATCCCGCTGGACCGCAGCTCGCCGCAGGGAACCGTCGGCCAGGCCGTGGACCTGATCCGCAACAACGACAGGATGTGGTTCGCGATCACCCCGGAAGGCACCCGCAAGGCGGTCAAGGAATGGAAGGCCGGATTCCTGAAGATCGCGCGGATGGCCGACGTGCCCATCCTGACCGCCTATTTCCATTATCCGGAGAAGGTCATCGGCGTCGGTCCGCTGTTCCATCCCACCGGCGATGACGTGGCCGACATGGCCGCCATCCGCGAGTTCTACCGGCCCTGGATCGGCAAGACCCGCGGTACGGTCTGAGCCGGCCGCCAGTGAAGGTCCAGACGCCACGTCCGGCACATGCCGGGCGAGCGCGACAGGAGTAGGGTGGACGGTCGGCATCCCATCCCGTCTGCCCAAGGAGCGTTTTACATGTCGCGTACCGTAGTCCTGGCCGCCGCCATCAGCCTGGCGCTGGCGGCCTGTTCCGGCAAGGAGTCCACCCCCGTGTCCGCAGCCCAGAATACCCCGGCCCAGCAGCCGGCCGATGCCTCCACCAACCCGCTGCTGAGCGCCAGCACGCTGCCGTTCCAGGCGCCGCCGTTCGACAAGATCAAGGACAGCGACTACCTGCCGGCGTTCGAGGAAGGCATGCGCCAGCACCTGGCCGACGTGCGCAAGATCGCCGACAACAGCGAGCCGGCCACCTTCGACAACACCATCGTGGCGATGGAGCGCAGCGGTGAGACCCTGACCCGCGTGTCGCGCATCTTCTTCGGCCTGGTGCAGGCCGATACCAACGATGCGCGCCAGAAGATCCAGGAAGAAGTCGCGCCGAAACTGGCCGCGCACCAGGACGAGATCAGCCTCGACCCGAAGCTGTTCGCACGCGTGAAGTCGCTGTACGACCAGCGTGACACGCTGGGCCTGGACCCGGTGCAGAAGCGCCTGGTCGAGCATTACTACGACGGCCTGGTGCGTGCCGGTGCGCAGCTGTCCGACGCCGACAAGGCCAGCCTGCGCAAGCTCAACGTGGAAGAGACCACGCTTTCCACCCAGTTCCATACCCGCCTGGTCGCCGCCACCGCTGCCGCTGCCGTCATCGTGGACGACAAGGCCAAGCTGGCCGGCCTGGATGAGAACGCGATCAACACCGCGGCTGCCGATGCGAAGGCGCGCAAGCTTGACGGCAAGTTCCTGCTGCCGCTGCAGAACACCACCCAGCAGCCGGTGCTTGGTTCGCTGAGCGACCGCGACCAGCGCGCCGCCGTGCTAAAGGCCTCGGAAACCCGCGCCGAGCGCGGTGATGCCAACGATACCCGCCAGACCGTGCAGCGCCTGGCCCAGCTGCGTGCGCAGAAGGCCAAGCTGCTGGGTTTCGACACCTTCGCCGACTACCAGCTGGGCGACCAGATGGCCAAGACCCCGGCCGCCGCGCTGAAGCTGCTGACCGACACCGTGCCGGCTGCCACCGCCAAGGCACGTGCCGAAGCCGGCGAGATCCAGAAGGTGATCGACGCGCAGAAGGGCGGTTTCCAGGTTGCGGCCTCGGACTGGGACTTCTACGCCGAGCAGGTACGCAAGGCCAAGTACGATCTGGATGAGTCGCAGATCAAGCCCTATTTCGAGCTGGACAACGTGCTGCAGAACGGCGTCTTCTACGCCGCCACCCAGCTGTACGGCATCACCTTCAAGCCACGTACCGACATTCCGACCTACCACCCGGACATGAAGGTGTACGAAGTGTTCGACAAGGACGGCACCTCGCTGGCCCTGTTCTACACCGACTACTTCAAGCGTGACAGCAAGTCCGGTGGCGCGTGGATGGACGTGTTCGTCGAGCAGGATGGCCTGACCGGCGCCAAGCCGGTGGTCTACAACGTCTGCAACTTCACCAAGCCGGCCGAAGGCCAGCCGGCGCTGCTGAGCTTCGACGACGTCACCACCCTGTTCCACGAGTTCGGCCACGCCCTGCACGGCATGTTCTCGAACGTGAAGTACCCCTCGATCGCCGGCACGGCCACCTCGCGCGATTTCGTCGAGTTCCCGTCGCAGTTCAACGAGCACTGGGCGCTGGATCCGAAGGTGTTCGCCAACTACGCCAAGAACTACAAGACCGGCGAGCCGATGCCGCAGGAACTGGTCGACAAGATCCTCAAGGCGCGCAGCTTCAACCAGGGCTACGCCACCACCGAGTACCTGTCGGCTGCGCTGCTGGACCTGGCCTGGCACACGCAGAAGGCCGACGCGCCGCTGCAGGATGTCGGAGCCTTCGAAGCCAGCGCGCTGAAGAAGTTCAAGGTCGATCTGCCGCAGGTTCCGCCGCGCTACCGCACCACCTACTTCGACCACATCTGGGGCGGTGGCTACTCGGCCGGCTACTACGCCTACTTCTGGGCGGAAGTGCTCGACCATGACGCCTTCCAGTGGTTCACCGAGAACGGCGGCCTGACCGCGGCCAATGGCCAGCAATTCCGCGACAAGATCCTCTCGCGCGGCAACAGCGTGGAGCTGTCGACCCTGTACCGCGATTTCCGCGGCAAGGACCCGTCGGTGGAACCGCTGCTGAAGTTCCGCGGGCTGAAGTAAGAAAGCGAAAACGGCGGGGGCGACCCCGCCGTTTTTCTTTCTGTAGCGTCGAGCCATGCTCGACGTTCTTCTGTAGAGCCGAGCCCATGCTCGGCTGATGTTTCCTGGAAAGGCAGCCGAGCATGGGCTCGGCTCTACAAACAGCGTTACGTCCCCACGTGCACCGGGTTCGCCTGTTCGGCAAGGCCCAGGTGATCCAGCGCGATATCCAGCGCCAGCACGTAGCTCTGCGCGCCATAGCCGGCGGCGATGCCCAGGCGCTGGCCGATGCCGGCCGGCAGACAGGGCTCAGCCACCGCGCCGTCGTCATGCACCTCCACGTAGGCGTTGTGCAGATAGGGCAGCAGGCGCTGCAGACGCAGGCTGCCGGCACACGCGCCGGGATCGAGCAATGTCACTTCGCCGCGGCTGTGATCGGCCACGCGCAGGGCATCCAGCAGTTCCTGTTCCGAACCGCAGGCACGGATGGCCACGCTGGTGCCGGCATCGATCGCACGGTGTACCAGCGACTTCAGTACCGGTGCCGGCAGCGGCAGTGCGGTACGGATCAATGTGCCGGCCGCTTCCGGGCCGCGGATGATGAAGATCGACATGGCTCAGCCCTCCTGCGCCAGGCGGCGGCCGACGATGGCCAGCGACAGCGGATAACCGGCCTGCTGGCTGCGCTGGTCGACCACCACCGCGGCCGGCCCATGCTGCAGGCGCAGGCGCGCGTCCAGGCCGGGTTCGCGGGCGCTCTGCAGCTCGATGTACTGCGCCGGCAGCCGCTCCAGGGCGGCCTGCAGCGCGCTGCCCTCGGCCTGCCATTGCGCCTCGTCGGCCACGCCCACGTCCAGCAGTACCCAGTCGGCCGAGCGCGCCTGCGGCTGGCACAGGCACTGGCGCACTTCGGACAGGCTGGCGCAGTCGCTGCACAGCACGCGGTGGCCGGACAACTGCGCCGGCAGCTGCGGACGCGGTGCCGATGAAGAGGCGTGGCGGATCACCAGGAGGGTCATACAACACCTTGCGGAAAGCGCCGTTCGGCGCGGTGGGCAGACGATGCGCGCAGTGCCCGTAAAGGTGCGATGCCGGGCGCCGGGCCCGGGCGTAAAACCTGCGTAACCCTGCATTGGCAGCGCCGGGCCATGCCCGGCGAGCACATGGCGCGGCCGTTCCAACACTCGGCCGGGCATGGCCCGGCGCGACCGGGAACCTCTTGCACCCGGATGGGGTCTGAAGACCCTGCCACCCCATCGGAACCTGACATGGATGCTGTTGCCCGACCGCCGTTCCCGCAACGCGCTCTCGCCTGGCTGAAGAAGGAGGCGCTGCCGCTGCTGCTCATGCTGGGCCTGCTCGCCGCCGCCCGCGACACCCTCGCCAATCATTACGTGGTGCCCAGTGGCTCGATGCAGCCGACCCTGCAGCCCGGTGACCGGGTGGTGGTGGACATGCGTGCCTATGGCCTGCGCCTGCCGTTCACCAACACGTCCCTGCTGTCCACCGGCCAGCCGCAGCGCGGCGAGGTGGCGGTATTCGATTCGCCTGCCGACGGCACCCGCCTGATCAAGCGGGTCGCCGCCGTGGCCGGCGACCACGTGCAACTGCACGAGGGCCACCTGAGCATCAACGGCCACCCGCTGCAGATGGCCGACCTGCAGGACGTGGAGGCCTTCGGCAGCCGCCGTGCCCGCCTGGACCTGGACATGGGCGGTGGTCCCGACATTGCGGATCTGGTGGTACCGGCCGGCAAGCTGCTGGTACTGGGGGATCATCGCGGCAACAGTTTCGATGGCCGCTTCTTCGGCTTTGTCGACGCCGACAAAGTCTACGGGCGCGCCGTGGCCGTCTACTACCGCCGCGGCGATGGCTTCCAGTGGCAGCACCTGTGAGCTGAATCGATACGTCAGGGATATCAATCCTGACTTTTCAGGTTATGGATCGACTGGGTGGACGGGCCTAGTCTGGGGCCCGTTCCCTCCACCCCGGCCGCCCCCAACGGCCCATCGATCCCATGACTGGCGAAACCGCCGCGGCCCCCGAACGTCGCTTCCCTCCTGCCGATTCCAGCCCCGAAACGCGCATCCAGCAGGGCACGCCAGCGTTCCGCCGCACTGCGGTCGCGCTGTTCCTGGCCGGCTTCTCCACCTTTGGCCTGCTGTACACGGTGCAGCCGTTGCTGCCCGAGTTCAGCCGCCACTTCGGCGTCTCCGCCGCCGGCAGCGCGATGTCGCTGTCACTGACCACCGGCACGCTGGCCGTGGCGATGCTGCTGGCCGGGCTGCTGTCCGACGCCGTGGGCCGCAGGCCGTTGATGATCGTCGCCCTGCTGGCCTCGGCCATCCTCTCGCTGAGTACCGCCCTGGTCGATGACTGGACCACGCTGCTGGTGCTGCGCACCCTGCTGGGCCTGGCCCTGAGTGGCGTGCCGGCGGTGGCGATGACCTATCTGGTCGAAGAAATGGACAGCCGCGCACTGGGCCTGGCGATGGGCCTGTACATCGGCGGCAACGCGATCGGTGGCATGAGCGGGCGCCTGCTCGCCGGCATCATCGCCGACCATTGGGGGTGGCGCTGGGGCATCGGCGTGGTCTCGATCATCGCCGTGGCCAGCACCGTGCTGCTGTGGCTGCAGCTGCCGCCATCGCGGCATTTCCAGGCCCGTCGCGGCGGCCTGCGCCAGCTGCCGTCGCGCTGGCGCACGTTGTTCGCCGATCCCGGCCTGCCGTGGCTGTTCGCCACCTCCTTCGTGTTGATGGGCGTATTCGTCACCCTCTACAACTACCTCGGCTATCACCTGCTGGCGCCGCCGTACCACCTCAGCCAGACCGTGGTCGGGCTGATCTTCAGCGTCTACCTGGTCGGTACGTTCAGCTCGGCATGGATGGGCCAACAGGCCACGCGGTACGGCCGTGGGCGCGTCCTGTCGATCTCCTTCGTGCTTATCGGTGCCGGCATCGCGCTGCTGGCGATGCCGTGGCTGACCACGATGGCGCTGGGCATCGCGCTGGTGACCTTCGGCTTCTTCGGCGGTCATTCGGTCGCCAGCAGCTGGGTCGGCAGCCGGGCGGGCATGATGCGCGCGGAAGCCTCGGCACTGTATCTGTTCGCCTACTACCTGGGGTCGAGCGTGCTGGGCGGTGTGGGCGGGCTTGCCTACGCCGCGTGGGACTGGCTGGGGGTGTGCGCGTTCGCGGCAGTGCTGACCCTGCTTGGCGGTGGCATCGTCTGGGCGT
>NZ_JAODZG010000063.1:0-18238 GCF_029835135.1 Stenotrophomonas sp. GD04145
TCATTGGTGAAACGGCGGCCCAGTTCGGTCGGGCGGACCTGGCCATCGGCCGTCTCCAGCCAGCCGCGCTGCACGGCCTCGGCCAGCGGTGCGTCGAGCACGCTGCGCGGCAGGCCGGTGCGCGATTCAAAATCACGCAGGCTGAAGCCCTCGTGCAGGCGCAGCAGGTTGAGCATGTACTCGAACGGAAGCCGCGCGGGCGTGATCACGTCATCGCCACCGAACGACGCCGGGGTGCCAGCGCTGTCCAGGTAGGCCTGCGGATGCTTGAGCTTCCAGCGCCGCAGCACGTGCTCTTCGGCGCCGGAACTGATCTTGCCGTGTGCACCGGCGCCGATGCCCAGGTAATCGCCGAAGCGCCAGTAGTTCAGATTGTGCGCGCTCTGCCGGCCGGGGCGCGCGTAGGCGCTGACCTCGTACTGGCCGAAGCCGGCCTGCGCCAGCAGCGCCTGGCAGTGTTCCTGCATGTCCCAGGCGTTGTCTTCATCGGGAATGCCCTGCGGCGGGCGCGCGAAGAACACCGTGTTCGGTTCCAGGGTCAGCTGGTAGTGCGAGATGTGCGCCGGCTGCAGTGCAAAGGCGCGCTCGAGGTCCGATTCGGCACCGGCCAGCGTCTGCTCGGGCAGTGCGTACATCAGGTCAATGTTGAAATTGTCGTACCCCGCATCCTGGGCCATCTTCACCGCACGCTCGGCTTCGCCACTGTCGTGGATGCGGCCCAGCCGCTTCAGCGCTTCGTCGTCGAAGCTCTGGATGCCGAAGCTCAGGCGGTTCACGCCGGCCGCGCGGTAGCGGTCGAAGCGGCCATGCTCGGCGGTGCCGGGATTGGTTTCCAGCGTGATCTCGGCGTTCGGCGCGAAGCGCAGGCGGGCGCTGGCCTGCTGCAGGAAGCGATCGATCGCCTCCGGCGGGAACAGGCTGGGCGTGCCACCGCCGAAGAAC
The DNA here is from genome assembly GCF_029835135.1 of Stenotrophomonas sp. GD04145. Classification (NCBI taxonomy): domain Bacteria; kingdom Pseudomonadati; phylum Pseudomonadota; class Gammaproteobacteria; order Lysobacterales; family Lysobacteraceae; genus Stenotrophomonas; species Stenotrophomonas sp. GD04145. Next base: position 943 of record NZ_JAODZG010000063.1, read on the forward strand.
ACGCTGTGCACCACCCGGCCCCAGACCAGGGGCAGGTCCTGGTCCAGGTCGCGCAGCAGAGCATCGATGTAGGCCTCGAACGGCAGCTCGCCCTTGGCCTGGTGCGAGTTGAAATCGCAGTACGGGCATTTGCGCACGCACCACGGCAGGTGCACGTACAACGACAGCGGCGGTGGCACCAGTCGCGGTGGGCTGTCGTGGTCAGCGGAGCAGGCTTCGCCGGGCAGGTGGTTGCAGTGGTCGTGGGCGTGCGGCATGGGCTTCATCGGTAGTGCCGGCCGCTGGCCGGCTTCCCTGGTTCGATCGGATGGCTTCAGTACAGCGTCGCCAGCTGCTGCTTGAGCTGCTGCAGGGCAATGGCACGGTGGCTGATGGCGTTCTTCAGGGCCGGCTCCATTTCCGCAGCAGTCAGGCCGTGGGTGGTGTCCAGGAATACCGGGTTGTAGCCAAAACCGTTCGTGCCACGCAGTTCGCGGATGATCTGCCCTTCCCAGCGGCCCTCGCAGATCAGCGGCTGCGGGTCGGTGGCGTGGCGCAGGAGCACGATCACCGCATAGAAGCGGGCGCTGCGCTGGCCATCGGGGATGTCGGCCATCGCGTCCAGCAGCTTGGCGTTGTTGGCGGCGGCATTGGTCGGGTGGCCGGCATAGCGCGCGCTGTACAGGCCGGGTGCGCCGCCGAGCGCATCGACGATCAGCCCCGAATCATCCGCCAGCGCCGGCAGGCCGGTCGCTTCGCAGGCCGCGCGCGCCTTCAGCAGCGCGTTCTCGACGAAGGTCAGGCCGGTCTCGTCGACGTCGCCCAGGCCCAGTTCGGCGGCCGAGGTGATCTGCAGCGGCAGGTCGGCAAGGATCTCCTGCATCTCCACCAGCTTGCCGGCGTTGTGGCTGGCCAGTACCAGTTTCTTCATTGACGGGGCTCCAGCAGGTCCCAGGTGTTGCCATACAGATCGCGGAACACCGCGACCGTTGCATAGGGTTCTTCGCGCGGCGATTCCAGGAACTCCACCCCGGCGGCCAGCATCGCCGCATGGTCGCGGTGGAAGTCGTCGGTGTTGAGGAAGAACGCAACGCGTCCACCGGTCTGGTTGCCGATGCGGCTGCGCTGTTCCTCGTTGCTGGCGCGCGCCAGCAGCAGGGCAGCGGCGCTGCCGTCTGTCGGTCCGACCACGACCCATCGCTTGTGGCCCTGGTCGATGTCCTCCAGCAGTGCGAAGCCGAGCTTGCCGGTATACCAGGCGATGGCCTCGTCATAGTCGGCCACCACCAGGGTGGTCAGGGCAAGGCGCCGGTTCATGCCGACAGCGCCGCCTGCTGTGCGGCCAGCAGTTCGTTCACGCCCTTTTCGGCCAGTCCCAGCAGCGCGTCCAGTTCATCGCGGCGGAAGGCATGGCCTTCGGCAGTGCCCTGCAGCTCGATGAAGCCACCGCCATCGTTCATCACCACGTTCATGTCGGTGTCGCAGTCGCTGTCTTCGGCGTAGTCCAGGTCCAGCACCGGAGTGCCGCGGTAAACGCCCACCGACACCGCTGCCACCGCACCCAGGATCGGGTTGCGCTTGATCTCGCCGCGCTTGATCAGCACGTTCACGGCGTCGACCAGGGCCACGTAGGCACCGGTGATGGCCGCGGTGCGGGTGCCGCCGTCGGCCTGCAGCACGTCGCAGTCCAGGGTGATGGTGCGTTCGCCGAGGGCATTGCGGTCCACGCAGGCGCGCAGGCTGCGGCCGATCAGGCGCTGGATCTCCAGCGTGCGGCCGCCCTGCTTGCCACGCGCCGCTTCACGGTCGCTGCGGGTGTGGGTGGCGCGCGGCAGCATGCCGTACTCGGCGGTCACCCAGCCTTCGCCCTTGCCGCGCAGGAAGCCCGGAACCCGGTTCTCGACGCTGGCCGTGCACAGCACGCGGGTTTCACCGAAGCACACCAGTACCGAGCCTTCGGCGTGGCGGGTGAAGCCGCGTTGGATGACGACCGGGCGGAGCTGGTCGGGCTGGCGGCCACTGGGGCGGGAATCGGACATGATGCGGGTTCCGTAAGGGCGGGGAGTACGCCGCCATGCCCGCGACCTTCACGGGGCGGGCAGGGGGGCTCTGGTGAGGGCGCTAGGGTACCATTCCCCCTTTGCACGCACCGGACACATTCCATGATTCGAAGCATGACGGCCTACGCGGGTGGCGAGCGGGTCACCCCGTGGGGCACGCTGGGCTGCGAGCTGCGCTCGGTCAACCACCGCTTCCTGGAGGTCGGCACCCGCCTGCCTGAAGAGCTGCGGGCATTGGAGCCGCAGCTGCGCGAGCGCATCGCCGCGCGCCTGAGCCGCGGCAAGCTGGATCTGGTGCTGCGACTGCGTGCGCCGGACGCGGCGGGGAATCTGCAGGTCGATGAGGCCCTGCTGGGCCAGCTCGGGCATCTGGCCCACCGCCTGACGTCGGATTTTCCCAACCTGCAGGTGAGCTTCACCGATCTGCTGCAGCTGCCGGGCGTGACCCGGGGCGAGGCCACCGATGCGGCGGCCCTGCAGGTCGAGGCGCTGGCCTTGCTGGATCAGGTGCTGGACGGATTCGTCGAAGCCCGCGAGCGCGAGGGCGGCAAGCTCGCCGCGGCCATTGCCGAGCGCGTGGATGGCATCGAGCGCATCGCGGGTGACGTCCGCACGCTGATTCCCGCCATCCGTGATGGCCAGCGTGCCAAGCTGGCTGCGCGCCTGGCCGATCTGCCGCATCCGGTCGATCCCGGCCGCGCCGAGCAGGAGCTGGTGCTGTGGCTGCAGAAGCTGGATGTGGATGAGGAGCTGGACCGCCTGTCGAGCCACATCGTCGAGATCCGCCGCGTGCTCACGCAGCGCGAGCCGGTCGGCCGCCGCCTGGACTTCCTGCTGCAGGAGTTCAATCGTGAAGCCAACACGCTGGGCTCGAAGTCGGTGGACAGCCGCACGTCCAATGCCGCAGTCGAGCTGAAGGTGCTGATCGACCAGATCCGCGAGCAGGTGCAGAACATCGAGTGATGCTGCGGGGCGCCTTCGGGCGCCCTCATCGTTTCAGCGCACGCTGACGCCGGCGGGCCCCGCCAGCAGCTGGCCGATCACCGCGGTCTGGGCAAACCCGGCGTCGGCAAAAACGGCTTTCACCGCATCCACGGCGTCCGCTGCGCAGGATACGAGCAGGCCGCCGCTGGTCTGCGGGTCGGTCAGCAGTGGCTGCCAGTGGGCGGCCACGCCTTCGGCGAAATGCACCTGGCCGCCATACGAGGCCCAGTTGCGGTTGGATGCGCCGGTAACGCAGCCACGTTGCAGCAGGTCCAGGGTCTGCGGCAGCAGAGGCACCTGTGTGCTGTCCACCTCGGCGGCGACCCCGCTGGCACGGCACACCTCCAGCAGATGGCCGAGCAGGCCGAAGCCGGTGACGTCGGTCATGGCATGCACGCCGTCCAGCGCGGCAAGGGGCAGGCCCACGCTGTTCAGGCGGGTGGTCGACTCGACCATCTGCCGGTAGCCCTCGGCATTCAGCACTTCTTTCTTCAGCGCCGACGAATACACGCCCACGCCCAATGGCTTGCCCAGCACCAGCACATCGCCCGCGCGGGCATCGGCATTGCGCTTGAGCCGCTGCGGATCCAGCACGCCGATCGCGGCCAGGCCATAGATCGGCTCCACCGAGTCGATGCTGTGGCCCCCGGCCACCACGATGCCGGCGTCGGCACAGGCACGTTCGCCGCCCTGCAGGATGCCGCGGATCGTGTCCTGTGGCAGCGTATTGATGGGCATGCCGACGATGGCCAGTGCGAACAGCGGCCGCGCGCCCATCGCATACAGGTCCGACAGCGCATTGGTGGCGGCGATGCGGCCGAAGTCGAACGGGTCATCGACGATCGGCATGAAAAAGTCGGTGGTGGCGACGATCGCCTGGCGATCATCAAGCCGGTAGACCGCGGCATCGTCACTGGTCTCGCGGCCGACCAGCAGTTCGGCCGGCGCAGGGAACGCCGGGGTGCCCCGCAGCAGTTCGGCCAGCACGCCGGGTGCGATCTTGCAGCCACAACCGCCGCCGTGGGCCAGCGAAGTCAATCGCTGCGGAGCCTCGGCCGACGGGGGGAGTGGGGACTGCACATGCGAGGCCATGCCGGCATCTCCTGCAGGAACACGAATGGCGGAAGGCAGCAGGAGTCGAACCTACCAGGGAGCGATCGACGCCCCCTGCTGGGTTTGAAGCCCAGCCGCATGCCCGGATGCGCATGCCTTCCGAAGGTACGGCGGTACCGGTGCAGTCAACCGTGGGCGGTGTTCCATTGCAGGTCGCCGCGCGGCCGATGCTGGTCACCGACGCGTCGAGTGTAGCCAACGCGATTGAAGAACTCCAAGATCTGGATGCTGCGCTTGCGGCCCAGGCCGATGGCATCGCGGAATGCTGCAGCATCCACCATGCCGGTTGCCTGTGACAGCCGGGCGACCGTTGCCGCCAGCGCGTCGATGCGGGCCGGTGCGTAGAACAGGTCCGGCACCACCTGGAACAGCTCGCCGCGCGCGGCGGCGCGACGCAGGACCGCACGCATCTCCTCCTCGGCGAAGCCGAGATCGGCCGCAAGCGTGCGCACCCAGGGCGGATCGAAACCACCGGCATCCAGACGCGGGAGCACGCGTTCGAGAAGCGCGCGCTCGCGTTCCGGCGGCGCATGGTCGTGGCCTGGCAGCCGCCACCACGCGCCCACGCGCTGCAACGCGCCATCGTCGAACAGGTCCTGCAGCAGCGCGTTCCAGAGACTGGTCGAGAGCGCGGGCAGGGTGCTGCGCTGCAGGCGCCCGCTGTCGACACCGGGCTCGTCCGGCCGTCGCTCGTGCCAGTCATGCAGCGAGCGGATCACCTGTTCGCGCAGCGCCTGCCAGTGCGAGGCGAGGATGATCACCGTGTCCTCGCGGGTGGCGATGCGCCGGGCATCTGCAGGGAGATCGATCTGTGCGGCCTCACGCCGGCAGTAGCGTTGCAGGGCGGCCAGCGCGATGCCGGCCGGTGCCTGCTGCAGCAGCGGCCCGACGCCGGCGCCGGCCGCGAGCTGTTCAAGGGCTGCCAACCACGCCCGGCGTGCCGGGCTGCGCCGACGTCGTTGCGGTGGATCGGGATCGAGCACGGTGCCGCCGCCCAGCGTATGCGCTGCAGCCGAATCGCGGGCGATGAATCGGTCGCCGCACATCGCACAGACCGGGGCATCGAACACCAGCTGCACCAGCTGGCCGTTGCCACTGTCTTCATCCTCCAGCAGCACCACATGGGCCTGCCGGTGCATCGTGCCCCAGTGGATGTGCAGCGGTGTCCAGTCGCGCAACGGTGCGGCCAACGCGGACAGCCGCAGTCGCACATCAACGCGGGTGGTGGCCTGCAGCGCGCGCGGATCGGCGATCCAGTCGCCGCGGGTGATGCCGTCGCGGGCGATGGCGGCCAGGTTCAGGGCACAGCGCTGTCCCGCGGCAGCCTGTCCACTGGCCTGGTTCTGCGCATGGATGCTGCGGATGCGCACGTCGATGGCGGTCGGCATCAACTGCAGATGCGCGCCGACCGCGGCCACGCCGCCCTGTACCGCGCCGGTGACCAGTGTGCCGTGACCGGCCAGCGAGAACACGCGATCCACCGGCATGCGGAACAGCTCGCTGCGGCGCTGGGCCGTCCGGCGGCTGTCGTTAGCGGCGGCCCACGCATGCAGGTGGGCGCGCAGCGCATGGATGCCGGCATCCGCGCTGTCGGTGCTGTTGCAGGCGAATACTGCAGACCGCTGCAGCGGTGTGCCGGCCAGCAGGGCAACGATCTCCGCTTCGGCCTCGGCAATGCGCGCCGCATCCACACGGTCGATCTTGGTCAATGCCACTGCAGCGCGGTCCACACCCAGCAGCTGCAGGATCGACAGATGCTCACGGGTCTGCGGCATCACGCCGTCATCGGCGGCGATCACCAGCAGCGCCACATCGATGCCGGTGGCACCGGCCACCATCGTGTGCACGAAGCGCTCGTGACCCGGCACATCGACGAAGCCCAGCATCGCCGGAGGCCCCTCTCCGCCTGCGGCCTCCACCGGCACATAGGCATACCCCAGTTCTATGGAGATGCCGCGCGCGCGCTCTTCCTGCAGGCGATCGGTTTCGATGCCGGTCAGTGCCCGCACCAGGCTGGTCTTGCCATGGTCGATATGCCCGGCGGTACCGACGATCATGCCTGCAGCGCGCTCCACTGGGCGAGGAAAGCAGCCTCATCCCCGTACTCAAGCCCGCGCAGATCAAGCCACAGCGCATCCTCGGCAATGCGCCCGAGCACCGGCCGTGGCAGGCCGCGCAGGCGCTTGGCCAGACGGTCCAACCCGGCAGCTGCAGCGACGCGGATGCGCAGGCCGGCGCTGGCCAGTTGCGCCTGTGGCTGCGCGCCACTGCCGACCTGGCTGTACATCGGCACCGCTTCAACCGCGTAATGCGCGGCCAGCGCCTGCTGCACGGAAGGCAGCAGGCGCTGTGCCTGCGCATGGATGTCTCCCTGTTCGCGGGACAGCGTGCGCAGGGTCGGCAGCCGCTGCGGCAGCAGTTCCGGTTCGCGGTACAGCGCCAGTACCGCTTCCAGCGCGGCCAGGCCCATCTTGTCCATGCGCAGGGCGCGCTTGAGCGGATTGCGGTTGATGCGTCCGATGAGGTCGGCGCGGCCGGCAATGATCCCGGCCTGCGGTCCACCGAGCAGCTTGTCGCCGCTGAACGAGACCAGGTCGGCGCCCGCCGCCAGCGCTTCCTGCACTGTAGGTTCGCGCGGCAGACCGTGGGCAGACAGGTCGCACAGGCTGCCACTGCCAAGGTCCACCGCCAGTGGCAGCCCGTGCCCGTGCGCGATCGATGCCATCCGTGCAGTGTCGACCTTGGCAGTGAAGCCGGTGATGGCGTAGTTGCTGGCGTGCACTTCCATCAGCAGCGCGGTGCGCGTGCCGATGGCGCTGTCGAAGTCGGCCGGATGGGTGCGGTTGGTGGTGCCCACTTCGCGCAGCCGCGCACCGGCGCTGCGCATTACATCGGGAATGCGGAAGGCGCCGCCGATTTCCACCAGTTCGCCCCGCGACACGACTACCTCGCGGCGATTGGCCAGGCTGTTGAGCAGCAACAGGACTGCTGCTGCGTTGTTGTTGACCACGGTCGCTGCTTCGGCGCCGGTCAGTTCGCAGACCAGTGCACGCACGCGCGCATCGCGGTCGCCCCGACGGCCCAGGGCGATGTCGAATTCCAGATCCACCGGCGCCGTCATCGCGCGGGTCACTGCGCGTACCGCCGCGTCCGGCAACAGCGCGCGGCCGAGATTCGTGTGCAGCACCGTGCCGGTGAGGTTGAATACCGGCTGCAGATCCAGGCGTGCGTCGGCTGCCAGCGCCGACTGCAGGGCCGCGACCACGCCGGGTTCCGCGACGGCCCGCTGCAGCTGTTCCGGTGACAGCTGGCCGCGGCCGCTGCGCTCGCGCAACCCCTGCACGTGCTCGCGCAGCAGATGGGCGATGCGGCTGCGGCCGTGGTCCCTGATCAGCGTCGACAACGCCGGCAGGCGCAGCAGGCGGTCCAGCGAGGGCAGGGCGCTGGCCGGGGCGGTGGGGGCGTGCACGCGAGGCATCGGTTCAGTCGCCGTCGGACTGCCAGAGCAGCGGATTCTGGCTGGCGCGCATGTAGCCTTCCTCGCCCAGCAACAGATCCAGTGCCAGGGTGCCGAGGTCGTCGGCGACCGGCTCCAGCGCCGGATCCTTCTCCAGGTACAGAATCTTGCGGTAGCTGTGGCAGTGCTCGCAGGTCTCGGCGCGGATCGCACCTTCACGCACCACCTCGCCTGCATCGCCGTCGACCTCGGCCAGTGCGCGATAGGCGATGTCCTTGCCGGCCGCGCCGCATTGGCTGCACTGCACGCGCACGTAGTGCCACTGGCAGGCGCACAGCGAGCACGACAGATAGCGGTAGGAGGCGTAGGGTGGGCGCGCCTGCACCACACTGGCCACCGGCAACGAGCCGCACAGCGGGCACAGCCCGGGTGCATCGGCAAGCGGTTTCAGGTCGGTGGGGCGGAAGCTGGCCGCGAGTACGGCCCAGTACACCTGCAGCGCGTTCATCACCAGCAGGGCAGCGACCGCGTCCAGCGACGGTGCGTCGTCGCGCTCCAGCACCGCATGCGCCTGTGCATCCAGCCAGGCGTCAGCGGCCGCGGCAACCCGTTGCAGTTCCTGTCGGGTCTCCGCAGGCAGCCCGGCTTCATCGGCGCAGTGCCGGCACAGCGCGCGCAACCAGTCGCGCCATCGGCCATCGAGCTGAAGTGTGTTGGCGGGCCGCAATGGCATGCCGGCGCTGGCCGCCGCGCTCGACTGCTGCGCGCGGGCCTGCGCCTGCAGCGCCTCGCGTTGCTGCGGCGTCAGTTCGTCCAGCAGCGCCTGTTGTGCATCGGCCAGTGCCGCCAGCAGCTGCAGGTAGCCACCGATGGCACTGCGTCCGGCCAGGCTGCGCAACCGGTCTGCACGTCCGCCGAACAGCGAGGCGATATCCGGCAGGATGATGCGCGGGACATCGCGCGAGGCCAGCGTCTCGATCTCACCGGGTTCAAGGATGCGTTGCGCCATGCGGGGCCAGCCGGAAGAACCAGCCTCCATCCTCGCCGTTGTCGACGCTGGCGTCCAGCGTGTTGCCGGCCATCGGTTGGGTTGTTGCCGTTCATCGTGTCGACCCAGGTCGACACCCACCAACAGCAGCGGGACCCGCCCCGCCATCCCTCAGGAAGCCCGCTTTTGACGTTGACGTTGACGTCGATCCGGCGGGTGCAGGGCCGCAGGCCCTGCCGTTACCCCTCTCCGCGCCGCCCGCGCAGGATGTCCCTGAACCACTGCCGATGGTGCTTGTAGGCCCACCCATAGGTCACCTTGCCCTGGGTCATCGCGCGCACCGAACCCTTGATCCAGATCGCGGCATAGATGTGCACCACGATGGCGCATACCAGTACCCAGCCAAACAGTGCGTGCACCAGCACCGAAAAACGGATCACGCCGATCGGGAACAGATGGCTGAAATACTGCCGCCAGATCACGAAGCCGGTCAGCAGCAACGCCGAAAGGCAGCCGATGATCGCCCAGAACAGCAGTTTCTGGCCGGCGTTGAAGCGGCCAACCGGTGGCAGTGTCTCATCCTCGTTGCGCAGCACTTCGCGCATGCCGCGCAGCCATGCGCGGTCGTCGGCGGTAGGCAGGTTGTCACGCCACATGCGGAAGGCGAGCAGGGCGAAGCCCACCACCATGGCCAGGCCGACGAAGGGATGCAGGATGCGTGTCCACGGCCCCCCACCGAACAGCGCCGTCAAGGGGAACAGCGCAGGGTGGAACAGGGCCAGGCCGGACAGCGCGGTCAGCACGAAGCAGATCGCCACGATCCAGTGGTTGATGCGGGTCGGAGCGCGGTAGCGCACGATCTGGCGGGGGTGCGGGGCGTACTTCATGGCCGCTGCTCCTCTTCGATCTTCTTTGCTTCGTGCTCGGCCTGCTCTTCCTCCTCATCGTTGACCGTGTTGCGGCCGATGCCGATGTAGTGCAGGAAGCCCACGAAGGCTGTCGCGGCGATTGCTAGCACGCCCAGCGGCTTGGCCACCCCCTTCCAGACCTCGACCATGGGGCTGATGCGCGGGTCCTTTGGCAGGTCGGCGTACAGCTCGGGCTTGTCCACGTGCTGCAGCACGTACATCACGTGGGTGCCACCGACGCCCTGCGGGTCGTACAACCCGGCATTCCCGTAGCCGCGTGACTTCAGGTCCTCGACGCGGCCGGCGGCATGCTCGGTCATCGCCTGCTTGCTGCCGAACGTGATCGCCCCGGTCGGGCAGGTCTTCACGCACGCCGGCTCCTGGCCCACGGCCACGCGGTCCGAGCACAGCGTGCACTTGTAGGCCTTGTGGTCCTTCTTGGAGATCCGCGGCACGTCGAACGGGCAGCCGGTCACGCAGTAGCCGCAGCCGATGCAGTTCTCCTCCTGGAAATCGACGATGCCGTTGGCGTACTGGATGATCGCGCCCGGCGACGGGCAGGCTTTCAGGCAGCCCGGGTCGCTGCAGTGCATGCAGCCCTCCTTGCGGATCAGCCACTCCAGCTTGCCCTTCTCGTCCTCGTACTCGCGGAACTTCATGACCGTCCACGACTGGTCGCTCAGGTCCGGCGGGTTGTCATAGCTGCCGACGCAGCTGCCGACCTCGTCGCGCAGGTCGTTCCACTCCATGCAGGCGACCTGGCAGGCCTTGCAGCCGATGCACTTGCTCACGTCGATCAGTTTGGCGACCTGCCCGGTGTGGGCGCCGCGCGCCTGCGGCGAGGGCGTGGTGGTGGCCGAGCGGCGGATGATGTCCAGCGATTGCAGTGACATGGCGTGTCTCCTACACCTTCTCGACCTTGACCAGGATGCACTTCGATTCAGGCGTCTGCGAATTGCCGTCACCGATGGCGTTGGTCAGCGTATTGGCGATGTAACCGGGCTTGGCAGCACCCAGGAAGCCCCAGTGGATCGGCACGCCCACCTGGTGCACCGTCCTGCCATCGATCTGCAGTGACTTGATGCGCTTGGTCACCATCGCCACGGCTTCGATGTGGCCACGCTTGGAGCTGACCCGCACGCGACTGCCGTTGCCGATGCCCAGCTCGTCGGCCAGGGCTGCGCCGATCTCTACGAACTGCTCCGGCTGGATGATGGCGTTGAGCTTGCCGTGCTTGGTCCAGAAGTGGAAATGCTCGGTCAGCCGGTAGGTGGTGGCCACGTGCGGGAACTCGTCCGGCGAGCCGATCTGCGCGCGGTCGCTGTCGAACACGCGCGCGGCCGGATTGTTCAGCGTCAGCGCCTGGCCCGGGCTCAGCGGGTTGCTGCGCAACGGCGTGTCGAAGGGCTCGTAGTGTTCCGGGAACGGGCCTTCGGCCATGCCGGCCTTGGCGAAGAAGCGGGCGATGCCCTCGGGGTTCATGATGAACGGGCCCATCCCGCCGGCCGGGTCTTCATCGGCCTTGAAGTCGGGCACGTCGATGTTGCCCCAGTTCCTGCCGTTCCAGGCGAGCAGGGTGCGTCGCGGATCGAACGGCTGCCCGGCGACGTCGCACGAGGCGCGGTTGTACATCACGCGGCGGTTGGCGGGCCACGCCCAGGCCCAGCCCAGCGTGTTGCCGATGCCGGTGGGGTCGCTGTTGTCGCGCCGTGCCATCATGTTGCCGGTCGGCCCCCACGCACCGATGTAGATCCAGCAGCCGGAAGACGTGCTGCCGTCGTCGCGCAGGTCGCCGAACGCGGCCAGCTGTTCGCCGGCCTTGCGCACCAGCCGGGTCGGGTCCTTCGGGTCGAACACGTCCACCAGGGCCTTGCCGTTGTACTCCATCGCCAGTTCTTCCGGCGTCGGCAGCTTCGGGTCGGCGTAATTCCAGGCGAGGTCGCGCACCGGCTCCCACCACGCGCCGCCGTCCTTCTCGTACAGCGCCTTGATGCGGTGGAACAGCTCGGACATGATCTCGATGTCGCTGCGCGCTTCGCCCGGTGCGTTGGCGCCCTTCCAGTGCCATTGCAGCCAGCGCGAGGAGTTCACCACCGCGCCGTTCTCCTCGGCGAACGAGGTGGTCGGCAGGCGGAACACTTCGGTCTGGATGGTGCTCGGGTCGACGTCGTTCAGTGCGCCATGGTTCTGCCAGAAGGCGATCGTTTCGGTTTCCAGCGGGTCCATGCTGACCATGAACTTCAGCTTGGAGAACGCGCTGATCAGCTTGCCCTTGTTCGGTGCCGAGGCCAGCGGGTTGAAGCCCTGGCAGATGTAGCCATGGATCCTGCCTTCGTTCATCAGCTCGTAGGCCTGCAGCATGTCGTAGGGCTTGTCGAGCTTGGGCAGGTGATCGAAGCACCAGTTGTTGTCGGCGGTGGCGGCATCGCCCCACCACGACTTCATCAGACTGACATGGAACTTCGGGTAGTTCTGCCAGAACGACATCTGGTTGGCGCGCAGCGGCTTCTGCGTGCGCTTGGCGATGTAGGCGTTGTAGTCCTGCTCGTCCTGCCTGGGCAGTGTCAGGTAGCCCGGCAGCAGGTCGGACATCAGGCCGATGTCGGTCAGGCCCTGGATGTTGGAATGCCCACGCAGGGCGTTCATGCCGCCACCGGCCACGCCGATGTTGCCCAGCAGCAGCTGCACCATCGTGCCGGCGCGCACGTTCTGCGCACCGACCGAGTGCTGCGTCCAGCCCAGCGCGTACAGGATGGTCATCGCCTTGTCCTTGCCGGCGGTGGACGCGATCATGTCCCAGATCTGGCGGATGCTGTCGGCGGGCGTACCGCAGATGCGTTCGACCATCTCCACGGTATAGCGTGCGTAGTGCTGCTTGAGCAGGTTGTAGACGCAGCGCGGGTCCTTCAGCGTCGGGTCGCTGCGTACGTAACCGTCGTCGCCATACAGGTAGTCCCAGCTGGAGCGGTCGTAGCTGCGCTTCTGCGGGTCATAGCCCGAGTACAGGCCGTCGGTGAAGGCGAATTCGTCCTTCACCAGGAACGACATGTCGGTGTAGTTCAGCACGTACTCGTGCTGGATGCGGTCCTCGGCCAGCAGGTAGTTGATCAGGCCACCCAGGAACACGATGTCGGTGCCGGTGCGGATCGGCGCGTAGACATCGGCCACCGCGGCCGAGCGGTTGAAGCGTGGATCGATGACGATCAGGCGGGCCTTGTTGTGTGCCTTGGCCTCGGTCACCCATTTGAACCCGCACGGGTGTGCCTCGGCGGCATTGCCACCCATGATCAGGATCAGGTCGGCATTCTTGATGTCGACCCAGTGATTCGTCATCGCACCTCGGCCTAGCGTCGGGGCAAGACCTGCCACCGTCGGGCCGTGTCAGACACGTGCCTGGTTGTCGAATGCGAGCATTCCAAGCGAGCGGACGACCTTGTGGGTCAATACCGCGGTTTCATTGCTGGTGGCCGAGGCCGCCAGCATGCCGGTGGTCAGCCAGCGGTTGACCGTCTGCCCCGCCTCGTTTTTCTGCACGAAGTTGGCGTCGCGGTCTTCCTTCATCAGCCGCGCGATGCGGTCCAGAGCGTCGTCCCAGCTCAGGCGCTTCCACTCGTTCGTACCCGGTGCCCGGTATTCCGGGTAGAGCAGGCGCGATTTGCTGTGGATGATGTCGGCCAGGCCGGCGCCCTTCGGGCACAGCGTGCCGCGGTTGACCGGATGGTCCGGGTCGCCCTCGATGTGGAAGATGCTCGGCTCGGCGTTCTTGGCGCCATCGCCGAGGCTGTACATCAGGATCCCGCAGGCCACCGAACAGTACGTACAGGTGTTGCGGGTCTCGGTGGCGCGGGTCAGCTTGTACTGCCGCACCTCCGCGAGCGCGATGCCGGGCGCGAAGCCCATCAGGGCCAGGCTGGAGCCCACCAGGGTTGTCCCGGTGACCTTCAGGAACTGGCGGCGACTCATCGAGGGCATGCCGTTCTCCTTGGATGGCGGGGAGGCGTGCAGGCCTCCGGGCTGTCGGTGGGTACGGCCGTCGAAGGGGAGAACCGCCAGCATGCCGCGAGCGTCTTTCCGGGAACGACCGCAATGCCCCGGTTATAGCACAGCCCCCCGCATGCCCATGTGGCACAAGGCCGGCCGGGTGTGGCCGGGCGCGGGGAGGGGCCGCTCTGGTAAAGTTGCGTGCCCGCACCCCGGGGAGCCGTCTGCCGGGCCTGGTTCCAGGATGTTCCGCGCAGTCCCCGCCGTCCTGGCGCGATCCTCCGCGCCATGTCTGGAACATCGAGGAAAAATTTTGCGAAATCAACCAGTTGGGTTCCGTGCATGAGCGCCCCGTCCACCCCGTCGGCCACCATCGCGCGCGGCACGCTGTACATCGTTGCCGCCCCTTCAGGCGCCGGCAAGAGCAGCATCGTCAACGCGACGCTGGCCCGCGACCCGCAGATCGCCCTGTCGATCTCCTTCACTTCGCGGGCCATGCGACCGGGTGAAGTGAACGGTGAGCACTATCACTTCGTCACCGCAGAGAAGTTCGAGCAGATGATTGCTGCGGGCGACTTCTTCGAGCATGCATGGGTGCACGGAGACTGGAAGGGCACGGCGCGGCAGTCGGTGGAACCGCAGCTGGCGGCCGGCCAGGATGTGCTGCTGGAGATCGACTGGCAGGGCGCGCAGCAGGTCCGGCAGCTGGTACCGGGCACGGTCACCGTGTTCATCCTGCCGCCGTCCAAGCAGGCCTTGCAGGACCGCATGCGCAAGCGTGGGCAGGACAGCGAGGCGGTGATCGCCCAGCGCCTGGGCGCCGCCCGCGACGAGATGCTGCACTTCAATGAGTTCGACTACGTCATCGTCAACGAGGTGTTCGACACCGCCGTGGACGAGCTGTGCGCGATCTTCACCGCCAGCCGCCTGCGCCGTGAGGCCCAGAAGGTCCGCCACGCCGGGCTGATCCAGGCCCTGTTGACCCCTGATCCGGGCGCAACTGACTGATTCCAAAAGAATCGGGTGAGGGTTGGCTTGATTTTGTCCAGCCCCTGCCGGTACACTCCGTCCCCTTTCCCTCATTCGACTGAGCGGCCGACCGGTCGCCGGGAGCCCGTATGGCCCGCATCACCGTAGAAGATTGCCTGGAAGTCGTTAACAACCGTTTCGAGCTGGTCATGATGGCCTCCAAGCGTGCCCGCCAGCTCGCCAATGGCGTGCAGGCCACGCTGGACAACAGCGAGACCGAGGACAAGCCGACCGTGCTGGCGCTGCGCGAGATCGCTGCCCGCAAGATCGACAACGCGCTGATCGACGAAGTCGAGAAGGCCGAGCGTGAGCGCGCCGAGCGCGAAGCGCTGGAGTGGGCCGCCGCGGAAGTGGTCGCCGACGAAGACATGTCCAAGAACGACGATTGATCGCATCGATCAACGTCATCGCTGGACACGCCGAACAGCCCGCCCCGTGCGGGCTGTTTCGCATTCAGGATTTGCCGTAAACGTCGCGCTGGAATAGGCTTCGGGCATGAACCCAGGCCCCACTGCCAAGGTCGCCGCAGCCCCCACTGCCGCCGTACCCGACTACGTCCTCCAGCTTGAACGCGCCGCCCATTACCTGCCGCCGGAGCAGCTGCCGCTGCTGCGCCGTGCCTGGGAAGTCGGGGCCGCTGCGCACGCTGGGCAGACACGCAAGTCGGGCGAGCCCTATATCACCCATCCTGTGGCGGTTGCGCAGGTGCTGGCCGAGCTCGGCCTGGATGTCGAAGCGCTGATCGCCGCGATCCTGCACGACACCATCGAGGACACGCCGCTGACCCGCGAGGCGCTGGCCGCCGAGTTCGGCGAGCCGGTTGCCGAACTCGTCGATGGCGTGACCAAGCTGGACAAGCTGAAGTTCCGGGACCGCCAGGAAGCTGCCGCGGAGAGCTTCCGCAAGATGCTGCTGGCGATGTCGCGCGACCTGCGCGTGATCATGATCAAGCTGGCCGACCGCCTGCACAACATGCGTACGCTGGGCGCCCAGAGCCGCGAAGCGAGGAGCCGCATCGCCCGCGAGACGCTGGAGATCTACGCGCCGATCGCGCAGCGGCTGGGCATGAGCCTGGTCAAGAGCGAGCTGCAGAACCTGGGCTTCAAGGCGTTGTATCCGTGGCGCCACGCGATCCTGGAAAAGCACATCCGCAGCCAGCCGGTGGTGCGCCGCGAGGCGATGGCGCAGGTGGAAGTGCAGCTCTCGCAGCGCCTGGCGAAGGAGGGCATCGAACACCGCCTGGTCAGCCGCATCAAGACACCGTGGAGCATCTACAACAAGATGCGCGACGAGAACAAGAGCTTCGACCAGGTGATGGACGTGTTCGGGTTCCGCCTGGTCGTGCGCAGCGTGCCCACCTGCTATCACGCACTGGGCTCGGTGCATGCCACGTTCAAGCCGCTGGACGGTCGCTTCCGTGACTTCATCGCCATTCCCAAGGCCAACGGCTACCAGTCGCTGCACACCGTGCTGTTCGGACCGTATGGCTCGCCGATCGAGGTGCAGATCCGTACCGAGGAAATGGACCTGATTGCCGAGCGAGGCGTGGCCGCACACTGGACCTACAAGTTCGGTGGCGATTCTCCCAACAGCGCGCAGAGCCGTGCCCACGCGTGGATCGTCGAGTTGATCGATTCGCAGCGCGCGGCCGGCTCGTCGCTGGAATTCCTCGACAACGTGAAGGTCGATCTGTTCCCGGACGAGGTCTACCTGTTCACGCCGAAGGGGAAGATCCTGGCCCTGCCGCGCAATTCCACCGCGCTCGATTTCGCTTACGCCGTGCATACCGATGTCGGCAACATGGCGGTGGCCTCGCGCGTGGACAAGAAGCTGGTGCCGTTGCGCACCAAGCTGGTCTCCGGGCAGTCGGTGGAGATCATCACCGCGCGTTCGGCCACGCCCAAACCACAGTGGCTGGAGTTCGTGGTCACCAGCAAGGCGCGCACCGCGATCCGCCACCAGCTCAAGCAGCTGGAGCACGAGGATGCCGTGCAGCTGGGCCACCGCATGCTTGACCGTGCGCTGGAGGCGATGGATTCCTCGCTGGAGCGGCTGCCGAAGGGGCGCCTGGATGCATTCCTGGCCGAGCACCGTTTCCCGCGCCTGGAGGCCCTGCTGGCCGAGGTCGCGCTCGGCAACTGGATGCCGACCCAGGCCGCGCAGGCGCTGATGGCCTATGCGGAACTGCGTGGCGGCCCGCATTCGCGCCACCACTCGCAGGAGAAGATCCTGATCAATGGCAGCGAGCGCGGCGTGGTCACCTTTGCGGGCTGCTGCCAGCCGATTCCCGGCGACGACATCATGGGCTACCACACCGCCGGCAAGGGCATCGTGGTGCATCGCATGGACTGCCCGAACCTGGCCGAGCTGCGCAAGTCGCCCGAGCGCTGGGTGCTGATCGGCTGGGATACCACCGTTTCCGGTGACTACGACACCTCGCTGGTGGTGGAAGTGGAGAACGGTACCGGCGTGCTGGCCCAGCTTGCCGCCGCGATCGCGCAGAGCCAGTCCAACATCGAGCGCGTGGATTATCTGGATCGCGATTTCAACGCTGCCGTGCTGGCGTTCAACATCCAGGTGCGCGACCGCAACCACCTGGCCGAGGTCATGCGGCGCCTGCGCCGCCTGTCGGTCGTGCAGTCGGTGCGCCGCCAATAGAGCCACGCCATGCGTAAATGGTTTTTGTAGAGCCGAGCCCACGCTCGGCTGCTCTTGCCTGAAGCGTGGATGACGTTCCGCGCACACGACGCGCGAGGATGCGCCCGGCCCGGAGGCCATGGGTGGACGGTGCACCGGT
>NZ_JAODZG010000064.1:0-18064 GCF_029835135.1 Stenotrophomonas sp. GD04145
GGCCCACCCCGCCATCCCTCAGGGAACCCGCTTCCGCTTCGGCTGTTGCTGTCGCTCTGGTTCGCAGCGGGTGCAGGGCCGCAGGCCCTGCCTACACACCCACTACTTCGCAGCCGCGATCTGCTTCTCGATGTCGGCCGCCGTAACCGGGCCGAGGAAGCTATGGGCCACCCGGCCCTGCGGATCGATCAGATGCGTCAGCGGCAGCCCCCGCGGCGTGGCGAAGTCCGCCGGCGGATCGAACGGATCGACGATCACGATCGGATAGGTCACCGGATGCTTGGTCAGGAACGACTGCATCTCCGGCACCTCGATGTCCTCATAGGCCAGGCCGACCACTTCGATGTTGCTGCGCATGGCGTGCAGCGCGGACAACTCCGGCATCTCCTTGCGGCATGGTGCGCACCACGTGGCCCAGAAATTCACCACCACCCACCTGCCCCGATGGGCCGCCAGGTCGTACTCGCTGCCATCGACGGCCTTCATCTTCAATGTGGGGAACTCGGCCGTGACACGCTCGGCCGGCGTGTCCTCGGCCGCAGGCGGTGCCGCCGGTGCGGGAGCCTGCGCCGGTGGCTGGCTGCTGGCCGGGGTCGCGTCCTGCGCAGGCTTGCAGGCCGCCAGGGCAAGCGCCACGGCCAATGGAACTGCCAGCAGCAGCGGAGTCGTGCGGGTCATGGGGTGTCTCCGGAATCGGGATAGATATCGCTGACGCGACGCTTGAGGCGCTCACGCAGAGGCAGGCGCAGTTCATCCAGCGCCGCCAGCGCGGCCTGGCCCAGGCTGTCTTCCCGGTAGGGCAGATGCTGCTCCGCCACCGGGATGCGCAGTTGGGTGCATTCGTACAGATCGGCCAGGCTGACCTGGTCCAGGTCGCGCGCGAGCAGCCACTCACCCCGCTCGTCGCGGCGCAGCAGGCCGATGGCCTCCAGTTTGCAGGCCAGGTCCTGCAGCAGCGAGTCGGTCAGCATCGGCTCCAGCCGCAGGATCTCGTCATCGGCCAGCCCCCTGCCCCGGGCACGCGCCTGGTGGAAGCGGCCGAGCAGGCGCAGCAGCCCATAGAATTCATAGCCCTGCGGCAGGCGCAGCTCGACCGGCTGGTAGCGGAACGCCGCCATCGACGATGCCAGCGATGCGCCAAGCAGCACCGCCACCCAGCAAAGATAGATCCACAGCAGCAGGATCGGCACGAACGCGACCGTGCCATAGAGCTTCTGGTAGGACTGGAAACTGCCCAGATAGGCACCGATGCCCCACTTCACCAGCTCCAGGATCACCGCCGCCAGGATCGCGCCGGGAACGGCGTGCCGCCATTTCACCGTATGGTGCGGCACGACCCGGAACATCAGGCTGATGCAGACGAATTCGATCAGCACCGGTGCCAGCCGCAGCGACAGGTCGGCCAGCCAGCGCCCCTCCTGGGTCCCGAACAGCGGCATTGCCAGTACCCGTGCCGACACTGCCAGCGAGGCGGCGGCAAGCATCGCGCCCAGGGTCAGCACGGTCCAGTAGACCAGGAAGCGGGTCAGCTTGGGCCGGGTCGATCCGACCCGCCAGATCTTGTTGAACGTCTCTTCCACGCTGTTGAGGGTGATCAGCAGCGAGACGACCAGGGCGATGAAGCCGGCCGCGGTGAGCTGGCCAGCGCTGGCCGAGAACTGCCGCAGGTAGCCTTCGGCGGCGCGTGCGGCATTGGGCACGAAGTTGGAGAAGACATAGTCGCTGAGCTGATCGCTCCAGCGGTCGAAGACCGGGAAGGCCGAAAGCACGCCGAACACCACGATCGCCAGCGGAACCAGGGCGAATACCGTGGTGTAGGCCAGTGCGGCGGCCGCCTGGAACAGGCGGTCATCGAGAAAGCGGTGCCACAGGAAGCGGCCGAAGCTGGCGGCACGCGCACGATCGCGCGCGCGTTCCATCCATAGGTTGAGCGTATCCAGAGGTTCCATCGGCGCAAGGGTACCCGATGCGGAATGCACGCAGGATAGCCATACTGGCGTCCACACGATGAGGAGACCTGGGCACGATGGGCGAGATCCTGGTGCTTTACTACAGCCGCGGTGGCTCGGTGGCACGGCTGGCGCGCCAGATCGCGCGGGGAATCGGCGAGGTGCCGGGAATGGTGGCGCGGCTGCGCACGGTGCCGCCGGTGGCGGCCGTGACCCAGACCGCACAGCCGCCGGTGCCCGACGATGGCGCCCCCTACGTGAGCGTGCAGGATCTGGCCGACTGCCAGGGGCTGCTGCTGGGCAGTCCGACGCGGTTCGGCAACATGGCCGCGCCGGTCAAGCACTTCCTCGATGGACTCGGTGCTGAATGGGTCAATGGCACGCTTGCGGGCAAGCCCGCCGGCGTGTTCACCTCGACCGCATCAATGCACGGCGGGCAGGAATCGACCCTGCTGACCATGCAGGTGCCGTTGCTGCATCACGGCTGCCTGATCGTCGGCATTCCGTTCACCGAACCGGGTTTGAGCCACACCACCAGCGGCGGCACGCCCTACGGCGCCAGCCATGTGGCGGGAGCGGCCGACGACCCGCAGCCGACCGATGATGAGGCGGTGCTGGCGCGGGCGCTGGGCCGTCGCGTCGCCGATATCGCGCAGCGGCTGGCCCGATGAACGCCGCGCCGCGTACGGTTCTGCTGCTGGCCCTGATGGGTCTGGCCGCGCTGTTTGCAGGCTGGTTCATCAACGACAAGCACTGGCTGGCCACCCAGCTGGTGTTCACCGCCCCACCGCTTGCACTGGCCATCGCCCTGCGCCTGGGCTGGCGCAAGGCAGGGTTCTGGGCCTCCGTGCTGGCGCTGGGCTGGTTCAGCCATGGCGTGATGAGCGCCTGGAGCCACCCGGAAACGCGCTGGCTGGCCTTGCTCGAGATTGCCCTGGCACTGACCGTGATCTTCGCCGCCAGCCTGCCGGGCCTGCGCGCACGCTTCGGCAGGCGACGCTGACGCTGCGCCTCCCGGGCCGTATCATCTGCGTTCCCGGCCCCGCGCCGCTGCACCTGTCCTGGTTTCGCGCATGCACATGATGGAAGAGCTCCTGGTCGTCACCACCGGTGGCACGATCGACAAGATCTACTTCGACGACAAGTCGGACTACCAGATCGGCGATCCGCAGATCGGCATGATCCTGCGCGAGCTGGGGGTGACGTTCCGCTTCAACGTGATTCCGATCCTGCGCAAGGACTCGCTGCACATCAACGATGAGGACCGCGAGCTGATCCGGGCCACCATCGCGGCGCAGCCGACCCGGCATGTGCTGGTGACCCATGGCACCGATTCGATGGTGCAGACCGGCAAGGTGCTGGCGACGATCGCGGACAAGACCATCGTGATGACCGGCGCGCTCAGTCCGGCACGTTTCCGCGGTTCGGACGCGGAGTTCAACATCGGCTGCGCGATCGGCGCGGTACAGTCGCTGCCGGCCGGCGTCTACATCGCGATGAACGGGCGGATTTTCGACCCGCAGCACGTGCGCAAGAACGTTGCCGCAAACCGCTTCGAATCGGTTTGAGGAACGGAGTGCCGACCAAGGTCGGCACCCACCACGACGCGGCGGCACGCACCACCGCGCGGCCCCATGCGAAAACGCCCCGGCCGAAGCCAGGGCGTGCCCCAGGAGAGGGTCTTGGGCTCAGTACTGGGCGTTGAGGGTCACGCCCGAGAAGGTGCTGTAGGCCTTCACCCGTACGTACCAGGTACCGGCAGCGGGGCTGTTGACCGTGCAGGTTTCGCTGTTGCCGCTCAGGTACGGACGGCACGTGTAGGCGGTATCGGTCGGCGCGCTGCCCTGCCGCAGGTACAGGTCGGCATCACCGCTGCCGCCGCTGATCGTCACCCGCAGCTGGCTGCTGCCGGACGGGACATTGACGGTGTAGTTCAGCGAAGCGCCCGATGCGGCACCCAGTCCGCTCACCGGTACGTTGTTCTGCAGCACGGTGCCGCCCGGGTTCGGGTTGCCGCCGCCATTGATCGCTGCCGCCACTGCAGCATCGGCGTCGATGATGCCGGCGCCACAGCCACCCGAACAGGCACCCGGCAGCGGCCGAGCGGTGCTCTTGATGATGCTTTCCACCTGGGCCGGGCTCAGCGGGCTCGGTGCGACCGACTGCATCAGCGCGACCACACCGGCCACGTGCGGTGCTGCCATCGAGGTGCCGTTGTACGAGGCATAGCTGGCGCTGCCCGGCGTGGTGGTGCCGGTGTTGAGAGTGGACAGGATGCCCTGGCCCGGCGCGGAGATGTCGATGCCCGTGCCGTAGTTGGAGAAGCTGGCACGTGCGCCCGCCGACGTGGTGGCCGCCACCGCGATCACGTTCGGGCAGTTGGCCGGTACCGATGAAGACACGTTGGTGTTGCTGTTGCCTGCGGCCACCACGACCGTGGTGCCACGGCCGACGGCGCCGTTGATCGCGTTCTGGTAGGTGGTCGAGCAGCTGCCGCCACCACCCAGCGAGAGGTTGATGACCTCGGCCGGATTGGCATTGGCCGGCACGCCGCTGACACTGCCGCCGGAGGCCCACACGATGGCGTCGGCGATGTCGGAGGTGTAGCCACCGCACTTGCCGAGCACGCGCACCGGCACGACCTTGGCATTGAAGGCAGTACCCGCCACGCCGGTGCTGTTGTTGGTCACCGCTGCGACGGTGCCGGCAACGTGGGTGCCGTGCCAGCTGGAGTTGGAGGCCGGGTAGCCTGCGCCACATTCGTTGGCGGCGTACCAGTCACCCTCGTCGTTGGGATTGCTGTCGCGGCCACCGCCGTCGCGTGCCATTGCCGCGTCGCTGATGAAGTCATAGCCGGGCAGGATGTTGGCGTTCAGATCGGGGTGGTTGGTGATGCCGGTGTCGATCACCGCGACGACCACGCCGGTGCCGGTGGCCTTGTCCCAGGCCGGGCGCACGTTGATCGAGGCGTTGGACGTACCGAACCCCCACTGTTCGCTGAAGCGGGTGTCGTTCGGCGTCAGCGTCGCGCGCATGATCTGGTCGACTTCCACGTATTCGACGTTGGGGTCGGCAGCGAGCTTGCGCATCAGCAGCTCGGATTCGGCCTGGTCCAGCGGGCGATCGGTCCTGACCAGGGTTGGGCCGACGGCCAGCTTGCGGACCTGCTGCAGGCCCAGCGCGCGGCCCTGGCTGCTGGCAAGGCCCGCAGCCGCTGTCTTCAGCGACGATGCCAGGGCGGTGGTGTTGGCCACCGGCGCACTGCCGTCGCGATACTTGACGATGAAACGCTGGTGCGTCGGCGCGGACTGCAGCCCGCTGAGCTGGACATCACCGGCCAGCGCAGGCGTGGCCAGCAGCAGCGATGAAAGAACGGAAGCACCAAGGACCACCCACACTCGACGCACACGCGGTTGCGTTACCTGGGACATCGTATTTCCCTTTCTAGTGGTGTGAATGCCGGAATCGGCAGAAACACCGGCCCGAACCATGGGCTGGCTTGCGTTGGCGAGGTCCGGAGTCCGGCGAGCCAGCGGATCCCCCTTACGATCCGCCGTGCCGATGACGCTAATGGCCTAAACCGGACACCACAATATTTTCAGCGTCTTTTCAGGAACATGAAATGTTCGATCTGAGACTTTCCGGGTCGAGGGTTTGTGAAGATGAAGGAACTTTCGCGCCACGCGCACGAACCTGACTGGGCAGATGTCCTGTCCACCGATGACTTTGCCGACATCGGCGGCCGGCCTTCCCTGTAAACGACGAAAGCCCGTCGCGGGGACGGGCCTTCGGGGAACAGCGCAGCCGGGCATGGGCCCGGCGCTACAGCCTGGCGGGATGATCAGCCCAGCCTGACCAGCCAGTTGTGACGGTCCGGCAGGCGGCCGTACTGGATGTCGGTCAGTTCCTTGCGCAGCGACATGGTCACTTCGCCGGCCGGCGCGTTGAGGTCGCCCACCGAGAAGCCTTCGCCCTTGAGCTGGCCGATCGGAGTCACCACCGCAGCGGTGCCGCAGGCGAACACCTCGCTGATCGCACCGGATGCAACGCCATCCTTCCACTCGTCGATGCTGACCTTGCGCTCCTCGACCTTCATGCCGCGGTCGCGGGCCAGCTGCAGGATGCTCTCGCGGGTGATGCCTTCCAGGATGCTGCCCGACAGCTGCGGCGTGACCAGG
This sequence comes from Stenotrophomonas sp. GD04145, assembly GCF_029835135.1. Lineage (NCBI taxonomy): Bacteria > Pseudomonadati > Pseudomonadota > Gammaproteobacteria > Lysobacterales > Lysobacteraceae > Stenotrophomonas > Stenotrophomonas sp. GD04145. The sequence goes on from NZ_JAODZG010000064.1 coordinate 6,128, forward strand.
GTGCCGTCCTTGTAGACCAGGAAGACGTTCATGCCGCCCAGTTCCTCCAGGTACTTGCCCTCGACCGGGTCGAGGAACAGCACCTGCGAGCAGCCCTGCGCCTGGGCCTTCTGCTGCGGCAGCAGCGAGGCGGCGTAATTGCCACCGCACTTGGCCGCGCCGGTGCCGCCCTTGGCCGCACGCGCGTATTCGGTGGACAGCCAGATCGACACCGGTGCCACGCCCTTGGCGAAGTACGGACCGGCCGGGCTGGCGATGACGTAATAGCCGGCCTTGTGCGCGCCACGCACGCCGAGGAAGGCCTCGTCGCCGATCATGAACGGGCGGAAATACAGGCTGGACTCATCCGCCGACGGCACCCAGGCGCTGTCCACGGCGATCAGCTGCTTCAGCGACTCGACGAAGATCTCCACCGGCAGTTCCGGCAGCGCCAGGCGCTGTGCCGAGCGCTGCAGGCGACGGCCGTTGGCATCCGGGCGGAAGGTCCAGATCGAGCCGTCGGCGTGGCGGTAGGCCTTGATGCCCTCGAAGATCTCCTGGCCGTAATGCAGCACGGCCGCTGCCGGGTCCAGCTGCAACGGGCCATAGGCACGCACGTTGGCGTTGTGCCAGCCGGTGTCCTTGTCCCACCGCACTTCCACCATGTGGTCGGTGAAGTGCAGGCCGAAACCCGGCTTCTCCAGGATCGTGGCGCGCTCTTCAGCGCTGCGCGGGTGGTCCGAACGGGTGACGGCGAAGCTGGGGATGGACTGGGACACCGGAGGATTCCTGTTCTGGTTGCGGGTAGTGCCGGGCCCGCGTCACTGCGGGCCCTGGGTCAAAGCATGCCGGTCTCGAGACGGGCCGCCTCGGACATCATGTGCTGGTTCCATGGCGGATCGAACACCAGCTCGACGTCGGCCTCGGCCACCGTCGGGATCATTTCCAGCTTGCTGCGCACGTCGTCGATCAGGATGTCACCCATGCCGCACGCGGGCGCGGTCAGGGTCATCTTCACGTCGATCTCGCGCTGGCCCTCGTCCAGATGCTTGATCTCGACCTCGTAGACGAGGCCCAGTTCGACGATGTTCACCGGAATTTCCGGATCGAAGCAGGTGCGAAGCTGCTGCCATACCAGTTGCTCCACCTGTTCGTCGGTGGCGTCGGCCGGCAGTTCCAGCGGAGCGGGTGCTTCCTTGCCGATGGCGTCGCCATCCTTGCCGGCGATGCGGAACAGGTTGCCTTCGACGAATACCGAATAGCTGCCGCCCAGCGCCTGGGTGATGTACCCATAGCTGCCGGCGGGCAGGGTCACGGTGTCGCCCTGCGGGACCATCACGGCCTCGCAATCGCGTTCGAAGTGGACAGGTTCGCTGCTACGGGAATACATGGGGACCGATATGGGGCCGTGGCCATGGCCACGCAAGACAGCATTCTAGCCCAGCCGTCCTGCGCCCGCCGGTGCACCGCGGCAAACCACAGTATCCTGTGGGTGACTTTCAGGAAGCTTCGATGTCCTCCAATGCCGCGCGTGCCAGGACCGTGACCTGGCTCTGGCCCTTCATGCTGCTGCTGGGCCTGGTTGTTGCTCCCCTCGCCTGGATGCTGCTGGCCCTGATGACCGGCCGCCAGGTCGGCTGGATGGCAGTGCTGACCGCTCTGGAACTGGTGTTCATGCTGCGTCTGGGCACACTCGGTCCCGGCCGTCTTCGCGTGGCCCTCGTGGTGGCCGGCACGCTGCTGGTGGCGGCGGCGGCGAACTGGGCCATCGCCAGCGCCTGGATGGGCGGCTCGATGGGGCTCAACCCCTGGGACGCCTCGCTGCGCATGGGCCCGCATCTGGCCTGGACGCTGATCAACCTGGCCAATGGCGCGATGGAATGGCTGTGGCTGGCGATCGGCGTGGCCGTCGGCGCCTGGCTGGCGCGCTGATCGCACCTGATTCGGGTAGCGCCGGGCCATGCCCGGCGAGCGCAGCGGCCCTCGCAGCAGGCGCCGGGCCAGGCCCGGCGCTGCCGCTACAGCTCAATGCCCGCCGTCGAGCGCCTTCAGCTCGCTGACCAGCGACGCCGCCGCCTCAGCGCCGTCGCCATACAGCATGCGCGTGTTGTCGGCGTAGAACAGCGCATTCTCGATCCCGGCAAAGCCGGTCCCGCGACCGCGCTTGATCACCACCACGTTGCGAGCGTTGATCACGTCCAGCACCGGCATGCCGTAGATCGGACTGGCCGGATCGGTACGTGCGACCGGATTGACCACGTCGTTGGCGCCGATCACCAGCACCACATCGGTGCTGGTGAACTCGGGATTGATGTCGTCCATGTCGGCGATCAGGTCGTACGGCACGCCGGCCTCGGCCAGCAGCACGTTCATGTGCCCGGGCATGCGCCCGGCGACCGGATGGATGGCGAACTTCACCTTGACCCCGCGCTGCCCCAACCGCTGTGCCAGTTCCCAGATCTTGTGCTGGGCCTGGGCCACGGCCATGCCGTAACCGGGCACGATCACCACGCGCTCGGCGAAGGCCATCATTGCCGCCACATCGGCCGCCTCGATCGGCTTCTGCGCGCCGGTGATCGCCTGTGCCTCTCCGCCTGCACCACCCCCGAAATTGGAGAACAGCACGTTGCGGATAGGCCGGTTCATCGCCTTGGCCATCAGGCGGGTCAGCAGGATGCCCGCCGCGCCGACCATCATGCCGGCGATGATCAAGGCCTCGTTGCCCAGCACGTAGCCCTCGAAGGACACCGCCAGACCGGTGAATGCGTTGTACAGCGAGATCACCACCGGCATGTCGGCGCCACCGATCGGCAGCGTCATCAGCACGCCCAGCGCCAGTGCCAGCACGAAGAAGGCGATGATCGCCCAGGTGCTGAGCGTGCTGGCCGCGACGATGGCCAGCACCACCACCGCCAGCGCCACCAGCAGGTTCAACGCCTGCTGCCCTGGCCAGATGACCCGCTTGTCGAGGCGACCATCCAGTTTGGCCCAGGCGATCACGGAGCCGGACAGCGACACCGCGCCGATCGCGGCGCCGACCACCGCCAGCAGCAGCACGGTGGTGGAAGGCTGGCGTGCGGCAAGGTCGGCCAGCGCCTGTTCGCTCCAATGGGTGGTATCGCGATGGGCCAGGAAGGCGTAGCGCAGCAGTTCGACCGCACCGATCGCCGCCGCCGAACCACCGCCCATGCCGTTGTACAGCGCCACCATCTGCGGCATGTCGGTGACCGCGACCTTGCCGGCCGACCACCAGGCCAGGCCGGCACCCAGCAGCAGCGCGACCAGGATGAGCGGCACGTTGTGCAGCTCGGGCAGGAAGAACGTGGCCGCAGTGGCCAGCAGCATGCCCAGCCCGGCCCAGCGGATGCCGCTGCGCGCGGTCAGCGGCGAGGCCATCCGCTGCAGGCCGAGCAGGAAGAGCGTGGCGGCCACCAGGTAGCTGGCCTTGACCAGCCAATCGAGCAGTTCGACGGTGCTGATGTTCAAGCCTGCGGCTCCTTCGGTTCGTCCTTGCCTGCCCGCGGCGCGCTCGGCCTGAACATCTCCAGCATGCGCGCGGTGACCACGTAGCCGCCGGCGGCGTTACCGGCACCGAGCACCACGGCGATGAAGCCCAAGGCCTTTTCCAGCGGCGTCTGTGCGTGGCCGAGCACCACCATCGCGCCGATCAGCACGATGCCGTGGATGAAATTGGAACCCGACATCAGCGGGGTGTGCAGGATCACCGGCACCCGCGAAATGATCACGTGGCCGGCGATGGCGGCCAGCATGAAGATGTACAGCGCCACGAACCCGTCACTCATCGGCAACGCTCCCGCTCTGTCTTCGTCGGCCCATCATAACCATGGGCTGAACCCGGCGCGCATCCTCGTCAACCGGGGCCGCGCTCACGCGTTGTCGATGGTGACCCCGAGCAAGGAACCGTACCCTGTGCTGGTGAGCAGCCCCGTCCCCCCGACCGCCGACACCGATGCCCTGCCGGCGTCGCTGGAAGCGTTCCTGGCGAGCATCGGCCCGCGCGCGTTCCGCTTCGCCGAGGCCGGCCTGCGCCAGCGCGAGGATGCCCTGGACGCCGTGCAGGATGCCCTGCTGCGCATGCTGGACTATGCCGACAAGCCCGCCAGCGAATGGGCGCCCCTGTTCTGGAGCATCCTGCGCCGGCGGGTGATCGACCTGCAGCGCCGACGCCGCTTCCGCCTCCCGTTCTGGCGCGACAACCAGGATGCCGACGGTGCCGACATCGACTGGGCCGACCCCGGCCCTACCCCGGCGCAGGCGCACGAGCAGCACCAGCAGTACCAGCAGCTGGTGCAGGCGCTGCGTACGCTGCCCGCCCGCCAGCGCGAAGCGTTCACCCTGCGCGTGCTGCAGGATCTGGACGGCGCCACCACCGCCCGCGCCATGGGCTGCAGCGAAGGCGCGGTAAAGACCCATCTCGCACGCGCCCGGCAGGCGCTGCAGGATTATCTGGAGAACCCCCCGTGAACCGCTCCCTGCCCTCCGATGACGCCTTGCGGCGCCTGCATGCGCATTCTCTGCAGGCGCTGTCGCCGGCAACGCTGTCGCGCCTGCGCCAGGCCCGCCAGGGCGCCCATGCAGCCCATCGTGGGCGCTGGCGTTGGTGGCTGGCCAGCGCCTGCTCGCTGGTGGTGGCGCTGGGCATCGGCGTGCAGTTCACCGGTCCGGACGTGCCGACGCGGCCAGCGCCGGTACCGACCGTTGCCGCAGTGGAAGACAACAGCGCGCTGTACGACGAGAATCCCGATCTGTACCTGTGGCTGGGCGACACCGACCTGGCGATGGAGTGAATCATGCTGCGACATCTCTCCCTGCCCCTGCTGATCGCCCTGGCGCTGCTGCCTGCAGCACCGGCGCTGGCGCAGACCCGTGCGCCCGCGCCGCCCGCTCCCGGCGCGCCATTGCCCGCCTGGGATCAGCTCAGCCCCGCCCAGCGCGAGGCGCTGCTGGCCCCGCTGCGCGATCGCTGGAACGGCGCCGATGCCGGTCAGCGCCAGCGCATGCTGGCCCATGGCCAACGCTGGCAGTCCATGAGCCCGGAAGAGCGCGACAAGGCCCGCCGTGGCCTGCGCCGGTTCGAGCACATGAGCCCGGAACAGCGTGAACAGGCACGCGCACTGTTCGGGCAGATGCGCCAGCTGCCCCCTGCCCAGCGCGACGCCCTGCGCGATCGCTGGTCCCGGATGACGCCGGAGGAGCGTCGCGACTGGGTGCGGGACAACCCGCCACCGGCAAAGCCACGGTAAGCCTTCGGGATACAGGGGGTCAGATCCCTTTGGCAGAGGCAAAGGGATCTGACCCCATGCCATTCACGCCTGCCAGCGCGTCTTTGCCAGCAGTTCGTCTTCCCAGTCGAAGCTCAGCTGCCCTTCGCGTACGAACAGGGCAACGAAGTTGAGCAGGTTGCGCGCATACATCTCGCTGGCCTGGGTCGCACCCCGGCTGGCCAGGCCCAGCGGTCCATCGATGGTCACGCCCTGGTGTTCGATGCACTGCCCCGGCTGGGTCAGCGCGCAGTTGCCGCCGCTCTCGGCCGCCAGATCGACGATCACACTGCCCGCCGCCATGCCTTCCACCATGCCCGCAGTGACGATGGTCGGTGCCGGACGGCCCGGCACGGCTGCGGTACAGATCACTACATCGACGCTGCGCAGATGGTCGGCCAGCCGCCGCTGCTGCTCGGCCCGTTCTTCCTCGGTCAGCGCCCGCGCGTAGCCGCCCTCGCCGGCCGCGCTGACGCCCAGGTCGAGGAAGCGTGCGCCCAGCGACTGGATCTGCTCGCGCGTTTCCGGCCGCACATCGAAGCCTTCCACCTGGGCGCCGAGGCGGCGCGCAGTAGCGATCGCCTGCAATCCTGCAACGCCGGCGCCGATCACCAGCACCTTGGCCGGACGCACGGTACCGGCCGCGGTGGTCAGCATCGGGAAGAAGCGCGGTGCACGCTCGGCTGCGATGAGCGCAGCCTTGTAGCCCGCCATGCCGGCCTGCGAACTGAGCACATCCATCGCCTGCGCACGGGTGGTGCGCGGCAACAGCTGCAGCGGGAACAGCAGCAGGCGGTCCTCGCTGGCCAGCGCCGCCAGTGTCGGATCGCTGGCCGGCGTCAGCAGGCCGACCACGGCTGCGCCCGGCTTGAGCCGGGCCAGCACCTGCGCCGGCGGCGCCTGCACGCACAGAAGGATGTCGATCTCGCCCCAGCGACCGTCATCGAATGCACGTGCGCCCGCGTCCTGATAGGCGGCATCGGGAAAACCGGCGGCCTCGCCCGCACCGGTTTCGTACCAGACGGTGACGCCCAGTGCGGCGAGCTTGCGCGCGGTCTCCGGCGTCAACGCTACGCGCCGTTCGCCCGGCGCGGTCTCCTTGATCCCCAGCAACGCCACGGCCATGCAGGTCCCCGCTGATCGGTGAGTTTTCCCGATCCTAGCAGGCGGCTCCCGCTCAGTGCAGGGTGGCGTTGCCCGGGTCGAGGCGGTCGATCACGCCCTGCATGGCGCTGTCGAAGGCGCCATCGTCGACATGCGCACGCAGGCGGCCCAGCCGCACCATCACCGCCAGTTCCTCCGGCGAAGCCACGCAGAAGCGCACGCCACGCCGGTTGACGAACAGCAGCCGGGAAGAAATCGGGCTTACCCAGGACAGCTTGCCGGCCTGCACCTTGCCGTCCTTGTCGACGAAGTCCAGCCAACTGCCGATCTCCATCCGGCGGAAGCGATCGGCATCGGCATTGTCGAAATCGTCGGTATCCACCTGGCTGCCCAGTTCGACCGTCGGCGAGTCCGCAACCGGCGGCATGGGCAGGACAACCTGCGGCAGCTCCGGCAGCGCACGTTCCAGCTCCGGCCGTGACTCGGCGATGCCCTGCAGGGTGTCATGCAGTGCATCGATGGCCGAGGTTGCCGCATCGCCGTGTACGCCGACACTGGCGAACACCTTGGCCAGCACCGGCTGCCAGGCTTGCAGCCAGGGCTTGCCGATGATCTGCCGGCGCGCTTCGGCCACTTCCTCCAGCAGGCCATCGCCCAGGGCCAGGGCTTCGGCGACCGATGCACCGTCTTCGCCCTCGCGCAGCAGCGCCAGGGTCAGGTGGTGCTGCCACGGCTGGCGCAGGAACTCGGCGATGGCCGGTGGCAGGGTGGCATCGCCTATGCGGCGATCCAGCTCGGTGGCCGCGCGCGTGCGGGCCATTTCCAGCTTTTCCTGGCCGCGCTGCGTTTCCGCTGCGCGCCGCTCGGCAATCTCGACGCGGCGACGGTGCTGCACCAGGAAGTCGCGGAACTCCTCTTCCAGGGTGAGGAAGATGGCCAGGTTCTCGTTGAACTCGGCGACCAGGCGCTCGATGATCTCTTCCACCTTGGCCATCAGCATGCGCTCGGCCTGGCTCTCGCCGGTGTTGCCTTCGCAGGCCTCGGCCAACGAATTGAGCAGCTTGCGCGCCGGATGGGTCTTCTGCACGAACATGCGGCGGTCGAGCATGGCGACCTTGACGAAGGGCACCACCAGGCGGCCGATCAGTTCGCGCGAGCGGCCCTCCAGTTCGCGTTCATCCAGCATGACGTCGAACAGCATGCCGACCAGGTCGATCGCGTCCTCGTCCTGCGGATCCAGGCGGGTCTGGCCCGGGTCGACGCCCAGCCGGGTGGCGCTGGACAACACCTCGCTCTTCAGGCGTTGCGCGAGCGACTCACCATCCTCACCGATCGCCGCACGCAGCGTGGCGCTGGGGGTCGCCTGCAGCAGCGACAGCACCGACATCATCTCGCGCTGGCTCAACGGGCGCTGCTGGCCCACGGCCACCTGCGCGGCCGATGTTGCGTCCTCACGCACGTGGCGCGTCTGCTGCAGCAGTTCCTGCAGCGCTTCCAGCAACATCCCCTGCTGGCCATAGGCCTCGCTGCCGGCGGCGCCGGGACCGTCCCCACCGGCCTGCTGAAGGTGGCCTCGGCGCTCGGACCAGCGCGCGGCGAAGCGCTGCGCCCACGCCGGTGCGGCCTGCTCGTCATCGCTGAAATCGCTGTCGAACCCCGGCACCGGGCGCTGTTCGACCAGATCGTCCAGCCCCTGCGGTGGACGCGGGCCCGGTGCCGCCGGGGTGCGGCGCACCGCGCCCATCTGCGACATCACGCCGGCCGCCGCGAGCTGCTCGTCCAGCTTGTCGTAGATGCGGCCGACCGGCGCGCGCAGGTCGCGCTCGCACAGCTTGATCAGCACCAGGTGGACTTCCGGCGCCAGTTCGCAGCCGGCGAAGGCCTCGTGGATGGCCACGCCCAGATGTTCCGGGCTGATCGGGTTCAGGTCGGCATCCAGCGGCACATCGCCGGCCAGCCAGCCCAGGCGGCGGTCCAGCCGCGCCAGAACCGGCTTGAAATCACGCAGCAGCACCGTGGCGAAGTTGCGCACCGCCAGCCGCGATTCGAGCACGTGCTCGGCCAGCAGGCTCAGGCCATCCTCGGCCGGGCCGGACAGGGTCGCATCCGCCGACAGTGGCTCTCCGGCAACCAGAGCCGCCCAGGCGCGTTGCAGATGGCCGGCAAAGGCCGCCGCTATCTCCTCGCGCCGCCGGCGCAGCTCGCGCATCGCATCAAGGAACAGCAGCTGCGAGGCGCCGGCATTGCCGGCACGGTCGAACAGGGCGTCGTCAAAGCGCGCCAGTGCCGCCCCGAAGGCCTGGCACAGCGCGGGCAGGACGGCGTCACGGGCAAGCTGGAACTGGGCCGGGTCACGACCCGACGTTCCCAACGGTGTGGGCGCGCTCATCATTCGGGAAGGCTCCCCACCTTCTCTGGTGCGACAGACAACATGGACATCGCGACGACCGGCACACCCCATGTACCGATACGTCGATGGTAGGCCGGCCCGCCCCTCACGGACAGTGAAACAGTCCTCACTTCAAACCTCGTGACCCACGGCCCGGCAAGAGGGATATCGTAAGCCGTGCAAGGCCCGCGAGGCGAGAGGAAGCCGGCGTCCGATTGCCGCCAGTGGCATGATGTTCATCACAGTTTGATAGTGAGGGGACAGACGCCGCAGCCACGGCGTCATCGACCACCGCGACTATAATCAAATGCCCGTGATGACCGGTTCAGACGCCATGCCCGACCCCGCCGCCCTGCTTGCCCTCGATGCCCGCCGCTCGGTGCCCTCGCGGCAGCTGGGCGAGCCCGGGCCGGACCCGCAGACCCTGCTGCGCATGCTCTCCTCGGCGGTGCGGGTGCCCGACCACGGCAAGCGGGTGCCGTTCCGGTTCCTGAAGATTGCCGGCGATGCGCGTCACACTCTGGGCGCGTTCCTGGCCGAGCGCAGCCGCCAGCGCGATCCCACTGCCGGCGAGGCGGTGTTCGAGAAGGATCGCCAGCGTTTCAGCCATGCGCCGCTGGTGATCGTGGTGGTGGCCAGCCCCCGCCCCGACCCGAAGGTGCCCGAGCAGGAGCAGCTGATGACCGCTGGATGCGTCTGCTTTGCCCTGCTGCAGGCCGCACAGGCGCTGGGCTTCGGCGCCCAGTGGCTGACGGCGTGGATGGCGTTCGACCCGGCCGTACACGCCCATCTGGGGCTGGCCGACGGCGAACGCATCGCCGGTTTCATCCATATCGGCACCGCCCGCGCCGACGTGCCCGAGCGCGAGCGTCCGGATCCAGCTGCCCTGCTGCGCGACTGGACGCCACCGGCATGACCTTGCCGGCACCGGCGCCGGCGCTGTACCTGGTCGACGCCAGCATCTACGTGTTCCGTGCCTGGCACTCGCTGCCCGACCAGTTCCAGGATGCGCAGGGCTGGCCGACCAATGCCGTGCACGGCTTCGCGCGCTTCCTGCTGGACCTGCTCGAACGCGAGCGTCCGCAGCACATCGCCATCGCCTTTGACGAGGCGCTGGACAGCGGCTTCCGCCATCGCCTGTATCCGGCGTACAAGGCCAACCGCGATCCGGCTCCGGAGGCGCTGAAGCGCCAGTTCGTGCATTGCAAGGCACTGTGCGCGGCGCTCGGTCTGGCCGTGCTTGCCCATCACGACTACGAGGCCGACGACCTGATCGGCAGCGCCCTGCATGTGCACCGCGGCAGCCACCGCGGTGTCATCATTTCCGCCGACAAGGACCTGTCGCAGCTGCTGCTGGACCACGACGAGCAGTGGGACTATGCGCGCAACCAGCGCTGGAGCGTGGCCGGGGTGAAAGCGCGGCATGGCGTGCATGCGCACCAGATCGCCGACTACCTGGCACTGTGCGGCGATGCAGTGGACAACATCCCCGGCATCAGCGGCGTCGGCAGCAAGTCCGCGGCGGTCCTGCTGGCCCACTTCGGCAGCCTGGATGTGCTGTACGAGCGCCTGGACGAAGTGCCCTTCCTGCGCCTGCGCGGCGCAGCGCAGATGGCAGTGCGCCTGCGCGAGCAGCGCGAGCATGCCCTGCTCTGGCGACAGCTGACCACCATCGCGCTGGACGCGCCGCTGGAAGGCTGCCAGCCCGGCCTGCTGCGGCAGACGGCCGACCCGGAGCTGCTCGGCGGCCTGTGCCAGACCCTGCGCTTCGGCCCGATGACCCGCCGCCGGCTGTTCAACGCCGCCGGCATGGCCGACCCGCTTCCCACTCCCTCCTTTTCCAATTCCGGCGAGCCCGCATGAGCCAGCGCAATACCGAAGCCCCGCGTGTCGTCTATGAAGGCAAGTACCAGCGCATGCTGGTACGCGGCACTTGGGAATACAGCGAACGCACCCACGCCGGTGGCCTGGCGGCGATCATCATCGCCGTCACCCCCGAGGACAAGGTGCTGTTCGTCGAGCAGTTCCGCGTGCCCCTGCAGGCATCGACCATCGAGATGCCGGCCGGGCTGGTCGGTGACATCCATGCCGGCGAGTCGATCGAAGTCTCGGCGGTACGCGAACTGGAAGAAGAGACCGGCTGGACCGCCGAGCACGCCGAAGTGCTGATGATCGGCCCGACCTCCTCAGGCGCCAGCAGCGAGAAGATCGCCTTCGTGCGCGCCACCGGCCTGCGCCGGATCGGCGAAGGCGGCGGCGATGACAGCGAGGACATCACGGTGCACGAGGTCCCGCTCAAGCAGGCTGCCGCGTGGCTGGTGCAGAAGATGGGCGAAGGCTACGAGCTCGATGCCAAGCTCTGGGCCGGGCTGTGGATGATCGAACATCACCTGGACGGGCGTCCGCGTGGCTGACGCCGACCTGCACACCCTGCCGGCATTGCTGGGCGCTGACGACCCGGCGATCTACACCATCCACCGGCCGCAGGGCGCTTCGCCGTACCTGCTGCTGGCCGATCACGCCGGGCAGCAGGTACCGCGCGCACTGGCCGGCCTCGGCCTGCCGCAGCGCGAACTTGACCGCCATATCGGCTGGGACATCGGCATCGCCGGCACCACGCGTGCATTGGCCGAACGGCTGGATGCCTGGGCCATCGAGCAGACCTATTCGCGCCTGCTGATCGACTGCAACCGTCCGCTGGCATCGCCGACCCTGATTCCGGAAGCAAGCGATCACACCGTGGTACCGGGCAACGCCGGCCTGTCGGCCGCACAACGGCAGCAGCGCATCGACGCGATCCACGCCCCCTATCACGCCCGCATCGAAGCGGAACTGGATGCGCGCCGCGAAGCCGGCCGCCCGACCCTGCTGGTGATGATGCACAGCTTCACTCCCTCCATGAACGGCACGCTGCGGCCATGGCATGCCGGCGTGCTGTACCACCAGGACACGCGCTTTGCCCACGCCCTGCTGCAGGCACTGCGCGACGAAGGCGATCTGGTGGTCGGTGACAACGAACCGTATTCGGTAAGCAGTACCAGCGACTACGCGGTACCGGTGCACGGCGAAGGGCGCGGCCTGGTGCACGTCGAACTGGAGATCCGTCAGGACCTGATCGCCGACGCGGCCGGGCAGCAGGCGTGGGCCGAGCGGCTGGCGCGGATCTTCAGCGCGTTGCAGCCA
>NZ_JAODZG010000065.1:0-16744 GCF_029835135.1 Stenotrophomonas sp. GD04145
GCCACGAGGGGCTGCGCCGTTGGCTGGAACACCCTGTTACCCGCATGGGGCATGTGCCCGTCACGGCCGCATGCCATGCTGGCACTCTTGATCCCTGCCAGCGAGACGCCCGCATGACCACCATCATCGCCCCGCGCGTACACGACATCGGCGGCCTGGAAGTCCGCCGCGCCGTCCCCACCCTGCAGGCCCGCAGCATCGGTTCGTTCGTATTCGTCGACCAGATGGGCCCGGCCGTCCTTACCGCAGGTACCGGCATCGACGTGCGTCCCCATCCGCATATCGGCCTGGCCACCGTCACCTTCCTCTGGTCCGGCGCCATCGGCCACCGCGACACGCTCGGCTCGGACCAGGTGATCCGTCCCGGCGACGTCAACTGGATGACCGCCGGCCGCGGCATCGCGCACTCCGAACGCACGCCCCCACCGGAGCGCGGTCACGACCATCCGATCCACGGGATGCAGACCTGGGTGGCATTGCCGAAGTCGCACGAGGAAGTGGAGCCGGCGTTCTATCACCACGCCGCCGCGACCCTCCCGGAGCAGCGCCGCAACGGTGCCTGGCTACGCGTGATCGCAGGCCGCGCCTATGGCGAGGAGTCGCCGGTGAAGGTCTTCGCCGACACGCTCAATGTAGCCATCGACCTCGATCCCGACGCGGAGATCGACATCGATGACGGCCACCGCGAGCGGGCGCTGTACATCCTCGAAGGCCAGGCGCAGCTGGATGGCGTGGACATCCCGGTGCAGCACCTGGTGATTCCCGAGGCCGGCGCGCGCGGCCGGCTGCGCGCGAAGACCCCGCTCAAGGCCATGCTGTTCGGCGGCGAACCGCTGGATGGCCCGCGTCACCTGTGGTGGAACTTCGTTTCCAGCTCCAAGGAGCGCATCGAACAGGCGAAACAGGACTGGGAAGCCGGCCGGTTCGGCAGCATTCCCGGCGACGACAAGGAGTTCATCCCGCTGCCGCAGTACTGAGCATCGCGCGCTGCACACACCCTGAGGTGTATCCCTGCACCGGCCTTTGACGCTATCGTCACTCGCCGGTCACTGAAATGTGACCTGTTTCACATTTTAGTTCATCAAAGGAGTGCAGTTCATGAGCATGGGTAAACGCTTGGCCGCCGAGTTCCTCGGCACTTTCTGGCTGGTTCTGGGTGGCTGTGGCAGTGCGGTACTGGCTGCCAAGTTCGGCGGCGACGGCAATCCGCTGGGCATCGGCTTCCTGGGCGTGGCACTCGCGTTCGGCTTGACCGTGGTCACCGGCGCCTACGCGTTCGGTCACGTGTCCGGCGCGCACTTCAATCCCGCAGTCAGCGTGGGCCTGTGGGCCGGCGGCCGCTTCCCGGCCCGCGACCTGGTGCCGTACATCATCGCCCAGGTCGCGGGCGGCCTGCTGGCCGGCTTCATCCTGCTGCAGATCGCTTCCGGCGCCAGCGGCTTCGCCATCGACGGCAGCCAGGCCGGGGCCTTCGCCAGCAACGGCTACGGTGCGCTGTCGCCCGGCGGGTACAGCGTGGCGGCCGCCTTCCTGTGCGAAGTGGTGCTGACTGCGGTATTTCTGGTCGTGATCATGGGCGCCACCCATGGCAAGGCACCGGCAGGGTTCGCTCCGCTGGCGATCGGTCTGGCATTGACCCTGATCCATCTGATCAGCATCCCGGTCACCAACACGTCGGTGAACCCGGCTCGGTCCACCGCGGTGGCGTTCTTCGCCGGCAGCGGCGCGGTCGGCCAGCTCTGGCTGTTCTGGGTCGCCCCGCTGCTGGGCGGCATGATCGGCGGCATCATCTACAAGTGGGTCGGTAACGACCGTTGAGTGCTGCCCGGACCATTGCGGCCGACATTCGGTCGCAATGGTTACGGTTGTAACCGCAATTTGTGCGGGCACTCACGTTCCGTTAAGGTCTGTTTGACCGCCCGTGCACATGCCCGGCGGGGATGGCATCCGGGGATGGGATGCCACGGCCGCCAGCAGCATGGCGGCGTCACACGACACGCCACCTTGGGGGATGCATGAAGTTCGCGCCTGTTGTCCTGTCGAGCCTGTTGTTTGCTGCGGCCCAGGCCGCCGCGCAGGCACCCGCCGAATGTCCTTCGCTGCCGGCGAGCAGCGGCCTGAAATGGCAGCAGCAGGTGCAGTCGGACTTCCTGCTCTGCCGCGCCAGCACCGAGGATGGACGGGAAGTACTGAGCCTGATGCTGAGCGCACGCGATCCGGCGATTCCGCTCAGCCGCTCGCTGCGCCAGGAAAAAGGCAGTTTCGCCGGCGAGTCACTGTACTGGTATCAGCCCGATCTGGGTGGACAGCAGCCGCCGGGATACGCCGAACGACGCATCAGCGTGATCAAGCTGGACAAGGGCCGCTATGCGCAGATTGCCCTGTACCCGGGCAGCACGCAGGAACTGGGGTCGCTGCAGCAGCTGGCGCAGGGCATGAGCCTGACGCCTTCAGCCGTAGCCGCCGGACGTTGACGGTGACGGGGATGACTGCCTGGCAGCATCCCCGCCGGATCCGACGCGTTGGCGGCAACGCCGGGCATGGCCTGATGGATGTCCTTTACGCGTGCTGTGCCGGAGAGCCGCCGGGCATGGCCCGGCGCTACCGGCTTCCTCCTGGGGGGCGGCGTCGGCCCTCAGAACCTGCCTTCCTGGAAATCGACGAAGGCCTGCATCAGTTCCTGGCGCGTATTCATCACGAACGGGCCATGCCGCATCACCGGCTCCCGCAGTGGCCGGCCGGCCACCAGAATCAGCCGCGCCCCTTCGCTGCCAGCCGAAACGTGCAGCTGTTCACCGCCACCGAGCACCGCCAGTTCCTGGCGCGCCACATCACGTGCGGCATCCTGCTCGCCGACCGTGATCGCGCCCTCGAAGACATAGGCAAACGCGTTGTGGCCTTCCGGAAGCGTGTAGGTCCAGGCACGATCGGCCTCGAGGCGGACGTCCAGATACAACGGATCGGTGGCCGGCTGCACGATCGGGCCGGTGGTGCCATCGACAGTACCGGCGATCACCTTCACCTCCACACCCGGCTCCGGCTGCACCACCGGGATGCGTTCCGGCGCGAACTCCTGGTACTTCGGGTCCGTCATCTTCTCGCGCGCGGGCAGGTTCACCCACAGCTGGAAACCGCGCATCTGGCCGCTTTCCTGTTCCGGCATCTCCGAATGCACCAGGCCCCGGCCTGCAGTCATCCACTGCACGCTGCCCGGGGTCAGCAGGCCCTCGTTGCCGTGGTTGTCGCGGTGGCGCATGCGTCCGTCCAGCATGTAGGTGACCGTCTCGAAACCGCGGTGCGGATGCTCCGGGAAACCGGCGATGTAGTCTTCGGCGCGGTCCGTACCGAATTCATCCAGCAGCAGGAACGGATCCAGATCCGGCAGCGTCGGGCCGCCGATGACACGGGTCAGGCGCACGCCGGCGCCGTCGGACGTGGGCATGCCACGGATGGTGCGCAGGACGCGGACCGGTTCGGGAAGGCTCATGGCGACTCCTGTTGGATGGATGCCACTGAAGATGGACGCCGCGGCGCCGTCCGCCAATGGATGACGCCGCAACCGATTGTTCCATCCCTGGTGTTCGCCGGGCGTCATGCCGGCGGTTCCGCGACACGGATGTCTGCCCGCAGCCCATGCCGCACACGCGGTCACCACCTTCGTACGACCAAAGTACTACCGCCGATGGGCCCCGCACGCATTGACCCTGTAAAGGGCACGCGGGACTCTTTGAATGTCTTTCCGGGAGAGAGCACCTCATGAAAGGGTTTGCCAAACTGGGTTGGGCGGCACTCGCCCTGCTCGGCGCGTTCTGTCTGGGCACCGTGGCCTTGCGCCGCGGCGAACATATCAACGCGCTGTGGATCGTCGTCGCCGCTGTTTCGATCTACCTGATCGCCTATCGCTTCTACAGCCTGTTCATCGCCAACAAGGTGATGCAGGTGGATCCGACCCGGGCTACGCCGGCGGTGATCAACAACGATGGCCTGGACTACGTGCCGACCAACAAGCACGTGCTGTTCGGCCACCACTTCGCGGCCATCGCCGGCGCCGGTCCACTGGTGGGCCCGGTGCTCGCGGCGCAGATGGGCTACCTGCCCGGACTGCTGTGGCTGGTGGTGGGCGTGGTGCTGGCCGGTGCGGTACAGGACTTCATGGTCCTGTTCCTGTCCAGCCGGCGCAACGGCCGCTCACTGGGCGATCTGGTCCGCGAGGAAATGGGACAGGTGCCCGGCACCATCGCGCTGTTCGGCGCGTTCCTGATCATGATCATCATCCTGGCGGTGCTGGCGATGGTGGTGGTCAAGGCGCTGGCGGAAAGCCCCTGGGGTATGTTCACGGTGATAGCCACGATGCCCATCGCGATCCTGATGGGCATCTACATGCGCTACATCCGGCCCGGCAAGATCGGCGAGATCTCGGTGGTGGGCCTGGTGCTGCTGCTGGCCGCGATCTGGTACGGCGGCAAGGTTGCTGCAGATCCGGTGTGGGGCCCGGCCTTCACCTTCACCGGCACGCAGATCACCTGGATGCTGATCGGCTACGGCTTCGTCGCTTCGGTGCTGCCCGTGTGGCTGTTGCTGGCACCGCGCGACTACCTGTCGACCTTCCTCAAGATCGGCACCATCGTCGCTCTGGCCATCGGCATCCTGATCGTGATGCCCGAGCTGAAAATGCCCGCACTGACCCAGTTCGCCGCCAGTGGCGATGGCCCGGTGTGGAAGGGCGGCATGTTCCCGTTCCTGTTCATCACCATTGCCTGCGGCGCGGTATCCGGTTTCCACGCGCTGATTTCCTCGGGCACCACACCGAAGCTGCTGGCCAATGAATCGCACATGCGCTACATCGGCTATGGCGGCATGCTGATGGAATCGTTCGTGGCGGTGATGGCGCTGGTGGCTGCGTCGATCATCGATCCGGGCATCTACTTCGCGATGAACAGCCCGGCGGCGGTGATCGGTGCCGATGCGGCGTCTGCCGCGCACTACATCACCAACACCTGGGGCTTCACCATCACGCCGGAACAGCTGACCGCCACGGCCGCCGCGATCGGCGAGCCGACGATCCTGCACCGCGCCGGTGGTGCGCCGACGCTGGCGGTGGGCATCGCAATGATCCTGCATGAAGCCATTCCCAGCGGCAGCGACGCGATGATGGCGTTCTGGTACCACTTCGCCATCCTGTTCGAAGCGTTGTTCATCCTGACCGCCGTGGATGCGGGCACCCGCGCAGGCCGCTTCATGCTGCAGGATCTGCTGGGCAACTTCATTCCGGCGCTGAAGAAGACCGAGTCGTGGACGGCCAACATCATCGGCACGGCCGGCTGCGTGGCGCTGTGGGGCTACTTGCTCTACACCGGCGTGGTCGATCCGTTCGGCGGCATCCAGACCCTGTGGCCGCTGTTCGGCATCTCCAACCAGATGCTGGCCGGTATCGCGCTGATGCTGGGGACGGTGGTGCTGTTCAAGATGAAGCGTGACCGCTACGCGTGGGTGACCGCGGTACCGGCCACCTGGCTGCTGATCTGCACCACCTATGCCGGCTTCATCAAGATCTTCGACAGCAACCCGGCGCAGGGCTTCCTGGCGCAGGCGCACAAGTTCCAGGCCGCCATCGCCAGCGACACCATCACCGCACCGGCCAAGTCGGTGGCGCAGATGCAGCAGATCGTGGTCAATGCCTACGTCAACACCGGCCTGACCGCGCTGTTCCTGCTGGTGGTGGGTGCGGTGCTGACCTATTCGATCCGCACGATCCTGGCCGCACGCCGCAATCCGCAGCGCAGCGACCGCGAGACCCCGTACGTGGCGCTGAAGCCACATGAAATGGTGGATCTGTAATGAGCACGCAACTGGTTCCCGTAGGCCAGTACCAGGCGCACCGCCGCGTGTGGCGACGCCTGGTGCAGACGGCACGCCTGTGCTGTGGCATCCCTGATTACGACAACTACGTCCGGCACATGCTGGAGAAGCATCCGGACCAGGAACCGATGGACTACAAGACGTTCTTCCGCGAACGTCAGGAAGCGCGGTACGGCGGACGCAACGGCGGACGCTGCTGCTGAAAGGCATGACGCGGGTGCCGGGCATGAAACCCGGCGCCCGTTGCAGTGAGACGCAGAGCGCGACCCGCGCTCAGCCGTTGGCCATCCACTTCAGGATCAGGCCGGTGACATAGGCCAGCCCGGTGCCGGTGGCATAGCCCACCGTGCCGAGCAGCACGCCGACCGGTGCCAGTGTCGGATGGAAGGCCGCCGCCACCACAGGCGCCGATGCCGCCGCACCGATGTTGCCCTGCGAACCAATGGCGAAGAAGAACAGCGGTGCACGGACCAGCTTGGCCACGGCCCACAGCACCAGCACGTGGGTCGCCATCCAGATCGCGCCGAGCAGGAACAGCCACGGCCGATCCAGCAGCGACAGCAGGTTCATCTGCATGCCGATGCAGGCGATCAGGAAGTACAGGAACACCGTGCCCAGGCGCGAGGCACCCGCCGCTTCCAGACGACGTGCACGGGTGAAGCTCAAGCCCAGGCCCATCGCGGTGGACAGCAGGATCACCCACACGAACTGGCTGTCCAGGCTGAACTGGCTGGCCCAGCTGACGTTGGCCTTGAACCAGCCCGACAACGGCGCGGCGATCGCGTGCGCCAGGCCGACACCGCCCAGGGCAACGCCGACGATCACCATCAGGTCGGTCATGCTGGGAATACGCGCGTTCTGCGCTTCATAGGCGCTGATGCGCGCCTTCATCTCGTCGATGGCACGGGTGTCGGCACCGTTGCGCGTGTCGATCTGCTGCGCGCGGTTGGCCAGGAACAGCAGGATCGCCATCCACAGGCTGGCGCAGGCCACGTCGACCACGGCGAACTGGCCGAACGTGGTCGCATCGGTACCGAACACTTCGCGCATCGCGACCATGTTGGCGCCACCGCCGATCCAGCTGCCGGCCAGTGCGGCCATGCCGGCCCAGGTATCACCAGCCACGGTTTCCGGGTGGATCAGTTTCATCACCTGGAACGAGACGATGGCGCCGAGCATGATGCCGGCGGTACCGGCACAGAACACGAGCAGCAGCTTCGGGCCGAGCTTGATGACCCCTTTGAGGTCGATCGACAGGGTCAGCAGGACCAGCGCGGCAGGCAGCAGCACATCGCGTGCGACCGGGTTGTACAGCGACGTGTTGTGGCCATCGATGACACCGGCGGTGTTGTAGATGGCCGGGATGAAGTAACACAGCAGCAGGGCCGGCACCCAGGCGAAGATCTTCTTCAGCAGCGGGGTGGGACCACTGGCGGCCCAGAAGATCAGGGCCAGGGTGGCAGCAATCAGGCCCAGGCCAACGATATCGTTGCTGATCAGGGCAGTAGCGGGTTCGGTCGGCATGGGATCCTCTGTCGATCGAAAGAGCGGAAAAAAAAGCGCCGCATAAGGCGGCGCGGGTCGAGATTAACACCCTCTTCACGGCGGGTCATGCTGCAGTGCCGGCCTCGCCTTTCCCGAAACGGAGCGTGTCCATGCAACTGGGTGCCTTCTCGGTCAGCCTTTCGGTCAAGGACCTGGCCGCCTCCCGCGCGTTCTATGAGGCGCTGGGCTTCTCGGTCACCGGCGGCGATGCGACGCAGAGCTGGCTGGTACTGCGCAACAACGGTGTCGTCATCGGCCTGTTCCAGGGCATGTTTGAAGGCAACCTGCTGACCTTCAACCCGGGCTGGGACCAGCACAAGCAGGAACTGCCGCGTTTCCAGGACGTCCGCGAACTGCAGGCAGCGCTGGATGCGCAGGGTATCGCGCTGCAGGTCCGGGCCGATCCCGACAGTGAGGGCCCCGCCTTCCTGCAACTGATGGATCCGGACGGCAACGTGATCCTGGTCGACCAGCATGTGCCGCGACCGAAGGTCTGACCCCGCGACTGCGATCATCCGCCTGGGCGCGAAGCACCGAAATCCAGCGTGGCCTGCGTCCCGCGCGGCTCGCAGGGCTGCAGCTGCAGGGTCCAGCCAAGGTGCTCGCACAGGCGCGCGATCAGGTCCAGGCCGATCCCGCCACGATCGACACGCTCTCCCCGGGCCATGCGTGCGTGGATCGCAGCGATCTCCTCCGGGCTCATGCCATGCCCCGGGTCCTGCAGGGTCAGCACCGCCGAAGCGCTCAGGCGCAGTTCGATGTGCCCGCGGCCGCTGTTCTCGATCGCGTTGCGCAACAGGTTGCCGATCGCCGCCTGCACCACCGCCAGCGGGGCAACGATGTCCACCGGCGCGGCCTGGATACCGATGCTCAGATCCTTGTCGCCCAGCAGATGGCGATGATGCTCGACGATGTCCGGCAGCAGCTGGTCCAGTGCGATGCGCTCGGCACGCGCCGCCAGCCGCGCCGGATCGCGCGCAAGCACCAGCAGCAGTTCGATCAGCTGCTCCACGCCCTGCGCGGTGCGCAGCACGCGCTGGATCTGCTGCCGGGCACGGTCCGGCAGGCCCGGCTGCTCCAGGGCCAGCTCGGCGGCGCCGGTCATCACCGCAATCGGGGTGCGCAGCTCATGGCTGGCCGTGCTGATGAACACCCGCTCGCGTTCCACGAACTGCTCGTTGCGTTCGAGGTAGTCATTCAACGCATCGGCGATGGTGTGCAGCTCGGAACTGCCACGCGGGTCGACATCGATGCGCTGGCCCTGCGCGCCCGGCCGCAACGCGCCGATGCGCTGCGCCAGCAGGCTGAGCGGACGCACCATGCGCTCCATGCCGAAGGACGCCATCAGCACGGTGACGAAGATCATGATCACCCCGGCCAGCATCACCCACCGCGTGGCGAACTGCTCAAGGTCGTGGAAGTCGGAGATGTCCAGCACCAGCGCAACGCGCCCCATCGAGTCCGTATCACGCACCATGACCGCCGTTTCGCGGTCCTTCACCATCACCCCGTCATGCAGGCCGGGATGCAGGGTGCGCAGGCTGTCAGGCAGGTTCACCGCGTCGAAACGGTACAGGCTGAGCGTGTCCGAGTCCTGCCATCGATAGTGTGGCTCGTGCTCGACATGCTCGACGATGCTGTCCAGTTCGGAGTTGAGCAGCGCGCGCCAGGCGGCGTGTTCGGCGTGCTCGTGCACATAGTTGCCTACGCTGAACACCGCCAGCGAAAGCAGTGCCAGGTAGCCCAGCAGCCACCACAGCACGCGGCGGTACAGCGGGCCGGGTCTACGCACCTTCATCGTCATTCCTGCCGGCCTCGGCGGCGGTGGGCAGGGCCAACCGGTAGCCGACCCGCGGCAGCGTGTGGATCAGCTTGTCCACGAACGGTCCATCCACGCTGCGGCGCAGTTCGTAGACATGCGAGCGCAGCAGGTCGCCGTCCGGTGGCTCGTCGCCCCACAGGGCGAATTCGAGCTGCTGGCGGGTGACCGCGCCGGGGCTGGCGCGCATCAGCACTTCCAGCAGCTTGCGGCAGGCCGGATACAGATGCAGGACCTGTCCGGCGCGCTGCGCCTCCAGGGTCGCCAGGTCCAGCACCAGATCACCCACCTGCAGCCGCTTGCGGGGGTTGCGTCCCTGTGCCCGCAGCAGCAGGGCCTCCAGCCGCACTTCCAGCTCCGGCAACGCGAACGGCTTGGTCAGGTAGTCATCGGCGCCGGCACGGAAGCCGGCAATCTTGTCCGGCAGTTCGTCGCGTGCGGTCAGCATGATCACCGGCACCTCCGAGCCATGCTCGGCACGCAGGCGGCGCAGCACTTCCGGCCCTTCCATCCGGGGCAGCATCCAGTCCAGGATCACCGCGTCATAGGGATGGCTGCCCGCCAGATGCAGGCCGGTGATGCCATCGGGGGCCACATCCAGCACATGACCGCGCGACTCGAAGTAGTCGAACAGATTGGCCACCAGCTGCCGGTTGTCCTCGATCACCAACAGGCGCATGCATGAAAGTTCCACGGAAGTTCGTACCATGGTAGCGCCACGCATGTCGGAATGAGGTCGCCCCGGCGATACTCCGACGCTTTTCCCACCCCCGCCGCCTCAAAATGGCCGTTTTGCTCCCGGAGCCTGCCGTGCCCGTAGCCCTGCCCCGCCGTTGGCGCCTGCCCCTGCTCTGGCTGTTGATCATCGCGGCACTGGCTGCCGGCATCGGCATGCGCCAGCCGCAGCCACCGGACGAACCCCGCTTCGTACTGGCCGCCAGGACCATGGTGGAAAGCGGGGAATGGCTGCTGCCGCACCGTGGCAGCGAGCTGTATGCGGAGAAGCCGCCGGTGTTCATGTGGCTGCAGGCCGCGGCCTACGAAGTGGTAGGCAGCTGGCAGTGGTCGTTCCTGCTGCCTTCGCTGCTGGGGGCCCTGCTCAGTCTGTGGTTGGTGTCGGATCTGGCACGCCGACTGTGGTCGCCGCGCCACTCCCTCTATGCCATCGGCGCCCTGTTCTGCACCCTGCAGTTCGGCCTGATGGCCAAGCGTGCGCAGATCGATATGGTGCTGGTCGGGATGACGACGCTGGCCCTGTGGGGCCTGCTGCGGCATCTGTGCGAGCGACGCAATGTGCCGGCGCTGTGGCTGGCCGGCTTTGCCGCCGGCCTGGGCACGGTGACCAAAGGCGTAGGTTTCCTGCCGCTGCTGATGGTGCTGCCCTGGTTCGGCTGGTGGCTGTACCAGCATCGCCGCGGCCGTCGCATCGAGGGTCCGCACCCGGCGGCCCTGCTGTGGCTGATCCCTGCATTCCTGCTCGGCGTGGCCGTCTGGCTGGCCCCGCTGGGCTGGGCCCTGCTGCACGAACCCAGTGCCTCGCTGCAGTCCTATGCGCATGAACTGCTGTTCAAGCAGACCGGCACCCGCTATGCCAACGCCTGGCACCACCGGCAGCCGGTCTGGTACTACCTGCAGGTGATCCTGACACTGTGGCTGCCGGGTGCCCTGTTGCTGCCGGTGCTGGCCCGCCCGTGGTGGCGGCGCCTGCGCCGTGGCGACCGCCGGCAGTGGCTGCTGCTGGGGTGGGCGCTGCTGGTGCTGGTGTTCTTCAGCGCCAGCCCCGGCAAGCGCGAGGTCTACCTGCTGCCGATGCTGCCTGCCGTGGCCCTCGCCGCCGCGCCCCTGCTGCCCGGCCTGCTGCGCAGGCTGTGCGTGCGCCGGTATCTGTTCGGTTACAGCCTGGTGCTGATGCTGGCAACCGCCGTGCTGGGCGTGATGCTGCTCACCGAAAGTCACTGGGCGCAGGCGCAGCTGCAGCGGCGTGCGATGCCCGACACCCTGCTGCCGGTGCTGGGCGACGGCCTGCTGACGTTCGCGATCGCCGTGGCTACCCTGGCCGTGTGGTTGCGCGTGCGGCGCGCCGCCACCCTGGTACTGCTCACCCACGGCCTGCTGTGGATGCTATACGGCCTGGTGCTGATTCCGGCGCTCGACCCCTACGCCTCGTCGTCGGCGCTGATGCGCCGGGTCGGCGCGAGGATCGGCCCCGATGCCGAACTGGCACTGGTGGCCTGGCGCGAGCAGAACCTGCTGCAGGCCGACCGCGCCGTGCGCGAGTTCGGCTTCAAGCGGCCCTGGCCTGAACAGTGGCACGACGCCGGCCCCTGGCTGGCCGAAGCACCTGACCGGCGCTGGCTGCTGGTGCTCGACAAGGCGATGAGTCCCTGCGTGGATGCCACCCAGGTGATCGACATCGGCGTCGCCAACCGCAACCGCTGGCAACTGGTGCCCGGCACTGCCTGGGATGCCGGCTGCCACGCCGAGCGGGCCGGCGCCAACGAAGAAGAAGACTGAATCATCCCCCACGCGGGCCGGCGGTTAACCCGGCCCGAACGCAGGTCCGACCCTTCTCCGACATCAACCTGACGAGCATGGCGCCGGTTCATCGTCACGGTGTTTTCCTGCATGTCCGTCCGTCCTCCCGTCTCCGGGGTTGCTTCGGCCTACTCCACGCTGGCATCGCGGTTCGCCGTGA
The DNA here is from genome assembly GCF_029835135.1 of Stenotrophomonas sp. GD04145. Taxonomy (NCBI): domain Bacteria; kingdom Pseudomonadati; phylum Pseudomonadota; class Gammaproteobacteria; order Lysobacterales; family Lysobacteraceae; genus Stenotrophomonas; species Stenotrophomonas sp. GD04145. Next base: position 11,919 of record NZ_JAODZG010000065.1, read on the forward strand.
CCCACCTGTGGCTTCCACTGCTCATCGTGCTGCCCCTGTTCGCCGTGTTCATGGAGGGGGGAGCCGATCAATGGCTGGCTGACCACCTGTTCCGGTGGGAGGGCGGCCGCTGGGCACTGCAGGACGCGTGGTTCACCCGCTCGCTGGTGCACCGGGGCGGCAAGTGGTTCAGCACCGCCGCGGCGCTGGTGGTGATACTGCTGAGCTTTCACCACTGGCGCCACGGACGTGATCGCACCCTGCGATGGGCGCTGCTTTATGTCGTAATTGCCCTGGCACTGGGAACCGGCGGCGTGTCTCTGCTGAAGTCGCTGGTGCCGATGGACTGCCCGTGGGATCTGCTGCGCTACGGCGGCCACCAGCCTTATATCGGGCTTTTCAGCCATCGTCCGGCCGACATGCCGATGACCGCGTGCTTTCCCGCCGGCCATGCCAGTGCCGGCTATGCCTGGCTGAGCCTGTACTTTTTCGCCCTGCTGTGGCGTCCTGCCTGGCGCTGGACCGGCCTGGCACTGGGCCTGGGCAGCGGGCTGCTGTTCGGCATCAGCCAGCAGCTGCGGGGTGCACATTTTCTGTCGCATGACCTTGCCACAGCCCTGCTGTGCTGGCTGCTGTCACTGGGGCTGTACGTTCTGGTCCGCCATCACCTGGACCGCACCAACCGCCTGGAGGCGAACGCATGAATGCTTCGGTCCAACGCTCGTTCCGTGTGCCATCGCTGGCCGTCCTGCGCAGCTGGCGGCCACAGCTGTCCACCGAGGCGTTGATCGCGCTGACCAGCCTGTTCTTCGCCCTGGCCGGCAACGGCCTGTTCTGGCGCAGCGCGATGGCCAGCCACCCGGAGAGCCTGCGCTACGCGGTGTCGCTGCTGCTGTTGCTGCTCGGCACGCATGGCCTGCTGCTGGGCCTGCTGGTCTGGCGCTGGAACGCCAAGGTGGTGATCAGCGCGCTGCTGCTGGTAACGGCCTTCGCCGCCCACTACATGAGCCGTTACCACATCTATCTGGACGCGGACATGCTGCGCAACGTGCTGGCGACCGATCCGAAGGAAAGCCGCGAACTGATGACGGTCTCGCTGCTGTGGCCGGTACTGCTGCTGGCGGCACTGCCGATGGTGCTGGTGTGGCGGGTGCAGCTGCAGCGGCGCAGCTGGGGGCGCAGCCTGCTGTGGCGCCTGGGCTTCCTGGCAGTGGCTGCGGTGACCGCTGTTGGCGGTGCACTGATCTCGTTCCAGGACGTCTCCGCACTGATGCGCAACCAGCGTGAAGTGCGTTACCTCGCCACCCCGGCCAACGTGCTGCTGGGTCTTCCACGTGCACTGCGCGGCGACAACCCGGTGCAGCGCGCGCCGAAACTGCCGATCGGCACCGACGCCAAGGCCACCCCACGCGCTCCGGCAAGCAAACCGCGGCTGCTGGTAATCGTGATGGGCGAGACCGTGCGTGCACAGAACTGGGGCCTCAACGGCGGCCGCAATACCACGCCGGAACTGGCCCAGGCACCGGTGATCAACTTCCCCGACATGCATTCCTGCGGCACCAGCACCGAAGTTTCGCTGCCCTGCCTGTTCTCGCCATGGGGACGCCACGACTACGACGAGAAGAAGATCCGCGCGCACCAGTCGCTGCTGCACGTACTGAACCGCGCCGGCATCGCACCGCTGTGGCGTGACAACCAGTCCGGCTGCAAGGGCGTGTGCGAGGGGCTGGACTTCCAGTCGCTGTCCGATGCGACCACCCCGGGCCTGTGCGCCGACGGCCGCTGCATGGACGAGATCCTGCTGCAGGACCTGGCCCCCCAGGTGCGTGCCAAACCCGGCGACCGCGTGGTCGTGCTGCACCAGCTGGGCAACCATGGCCCGGCGTATTTCGAGCGCTATCCGGCCGCCTTTGCCCGCTTCAAGCCAACCTGCGACACCCGTGACATCGGCCGGTGCTCACGCGAAGAGATCACCAACAGCTATGACAATGCCGTGCTGTACACCGATCATTTCCTGAGCAAGACCATCGGCACGCTGCAGGGCATGCAGGACTACGACACGGCGATGATCTACCTGTCCGACCATGGCGAATCGCTGGGTGAGAAGGGCCTGTACCTGCACGGCGTGCCCTATGCGATCGCCCCGGCCGAGCAGACCCGCGTACCGATGACGATGTGGTTCTCGCCAGGCTTCGCCAGCAGTCGCGGGCTGGACCTGCAATGCGTGCGCAAGCGTTCGGCGGCGTATACCGACCACGACAACCTGTTCCCTTCGGTGCTGGGCCTGATGCAGGTGAAGACGGCGCTGTACGAGCGCGATCGCGACGTGTTCGCCGGCTGCGAGAGCTGAGGGGCGGGGGCGGAAGGGCTTGCAGCCCTGCACCTGCAGAGGCCAAGGCAACGTCAACGTCAAAAGCCGAAGCGGCATTCCGTGGGATGGCGGGGCACTGTGGGTTCGCGGGGACGGCGCAAGTACGTCCATGTAGCCTTGGTCGCGCCATCCATGGCGCTCACACCCCGCAAACCCACAGTGCCCCGCCTTCGACAGGTTCACTCCGCTGTTGGTAGGTGAAATTCCGGGGTCAGATCCGTTTTCCTGCGGAAAACGGATCTGACCCCGAGAGTATTTCCGACAGATCGCGGCCAACTGTCGAAGGCGGGGTGGGTCCGGTTGCGGGGGCGTGAGCGCCATGGATGGCGCGACCGAGCCTACAGGGACGTATTTACGGCGTCCCCCGCAACCGGCCCCACCCCGCCGACTCACAGGAAACCCGCTTTTGCTCCGGCCGTTGCCGTCGCAGTTGCTTCTGCGGGTGCAGGGCTGCAAGCCCTGCCGAACCCCACCAACCTTCCCCACTTGCGGTGGGCACGCGCGCCCACTAGCCTTCGGCCGTCGTTCACCACCCAAGGACCGCCCGTGAAACACCGTCATCTCCTGCTGGCCGCTGCTGTCGCCGCCGCCACGCTGGCCCTGGCTGCCTGCAAGAAGGAAGCGTCCCCCGGCGCCGAGACCGCCGGCAGCAGCGCACCGGCCGGCGAGACCGCCGACCAGTTCGTTGCCCGCATCAATGCCGAATACAAGGCTGCCTATCCGGAGATGACCTCGGCGCAGTGGCTGTCTTCCACCTACATCAACAGCGATTCGGAGCGCATCGCGGCCAAGGCCAACGAGCGTTCACTGACCCAGCTCAACAGCTGGATCGAGCAGGCCGCGAAGTTCGAGGGCCAGCCGATGAGCGCAGACAGCAAGCGTGCGATCCATCTGCTGAAGCTGATGTCCTCGATGCCGGCACCGCGCGACCCGGCCAAGCTGGCCGAGCTGACCCAGATCGCCACCCGCATGGAGGGCAGCTACGGTGCTGGCAAGTACTGCACCGATGCCAACGACCCGGCCTCCTGCCGCCAGCTGGGGGAACTGGAACAGGTGCTGGCACGCAGCCGCGACTACGACGCGCAGCTTGATGCCTGGCAGGGCTGGCACAGCACCACGCGGAACATGCGTGGCGACTACCAGAAGTTCGTCAGCCTGGTGAACGAAGGTGCCAAGGGCATGGGCTTCACCGATGCCGGGCAGATGTGGCGCAGCGGCTATGACATGCCGCCGGAGCAGATCGGGCCGGAAACCGACCGCCTGTGGGAGCAGGTCAAGCCGATGTACGAGCAGCTGCACTGCTACGCGCGCGGCAAGCTGGACAAGACCTACGGCAAGGACAAGGCCGAGGTGGGTAATGGCCTGATCGCCGCGCACCTGCTGGGCAACATGTGGCAGCAGGACTGGTCCAACCTGTGGGACCAGCTGGAGCCCTATCCCGGTGCCGGAAGCCTGGACATCACCGCCGCACTGGAAAAGCAGTACCAGACCAACCTGAGTGCTGCGCTGGCCAAGGCTGGCAGGGATGCCAGCGTCGCGGGCCAGTACAGGGCCCAGCGCGAGGCCGAACTGCGTACCGCGAAACAGATGACCGAGCGCGCACAGGATTTCTACGTGTCGCTGGGCATGCCCTCGCTGCCGCAGTCGTACTGGGACAAGACCCAGTTCATCAAGCCTGACGACCGTGACGTGGTCTGCCACGCCAGCGCCTGGGACATGAACATGGAAGGCGATGTGCGCACCAAGATGTGCATCAAGCCGAACGAAGAGAACTTCACCACCATCTATCACGAGCTGGGCCACATCTACTACGACCTGGCCTACAACCCGTTGCCGCCCCTGTTCCAGGGCGGCGCCAACGATGGTTTCCACGAAGCAATCGGCGACACGATCGTGCTGGCGATGACGCCCAAGTACCTGAATTCGATCGGTCTCGTTGACGCACCGCAGGAAAGCCGCGAGGCCGTGATCAACGCGCAGATGCGCATGGCGCTGTCGGGCGTTTCATTCCTGCCCTTCGGCCTGATGATCGACCGCTGGCGCTGGGGCGTGTTTGATGGATCGATCACCGCCGACAACTACAACAAGGCATGGTGGGACCTGAAGGCCAAATACCAGGGCGTTGCCCCGGCCAGCACCCGCGGCGAGGAGTTCTTCGATCCGGGCGCGAAGTACCACGTGCCGGGCAATACGCCGTACACCCGCTACTTCCTCGCCCGCATCCTGCAGTTCCAGTTCTACAAGGGCCTGTGCGATGCATCGGGTTACAAGGGCCCGCTGCACGAGTGCACCTTCTACGGCAACAAGGAAGCCGGCCAGAAGTACTGGGCGATGCTCAGCAAGGGCGCCAGCCAGCCGTGGCAGGCCACGCTGAAGGAGCTGACCGGCACCGACAAGCTGGATGCCGGCCCGATGATCGAGTACTTCAGCCCGGTCAATGAGTGGCTCAAGCAGCAGAACGAAGGCCAGATGTGCG
>NZ_JAODZG010000066.1:0-16012 GCF_029835135.1 Stenotrophomonas sp. GD04145
CCACGAAGGGGCTCCGCCGCTGGCCGCCGACTGCGCGCCAGCGCGTTCCGCCCGAATCCCGGAACCATGCGCTTGCTCACGGATTGACCACGCAATTGATGACAACGTTGTCCCCACCTGGCGCCGGACTCTCTCCCCGGCCTCCCAGGTGCCTCCGTCCGGCCCCTCCCGTCGCCTTCCCCGGCGACGCCCGGACCTGCGTCACGCGCGGCGCCATCGGGGCCCGCGCGCCCTTTGATCGGAGACACACCATGTACGACCCGATTGTGCGCAGTGCCGAACGTTCCACCCGAAGCTGTCGTCCCCGCCGCCTGGCCTGGCTGCTTGCCCTGGCCGCCGGTGCCGCCAGCCTGCCGGGCCTGGCCCAGGCCGCCAGCTGTGCCGGCGTGGCCGAATGGGACCAGGCCAAGATCTATCGCGCCGGCGACACCCTGCAGAAGGGCGGCGTGCTGTACCGGGCAAACCAGGACATCTGGAATGCCCCGCCAGACCATCCGGCCGGTGCGCCCTACTACACCAACCTCGGTGCCTGCGATGGCGGCGGCGTCAACCAGCCTCCCGTGGTCAGCCTGACCTCACCGGCCAATAGCGCTACCTTCAGCGCCGGCAGCACCATCAACGTCACCGCCAACGCCAGCGACCCGGACGGCAGCGTCAGCAAGGTGGAATTCTTCCGCGACGGCAGCTCGATCGGCGTGGATACCAGCGCTCCCTACAGCGCCAGCTGGGCCAATGCCAGCGCCGGCAGCCACACCCTGCGCGCGGTGGCCACCGACAACAACAACGCCACCACCAGCACCCCGACCATCACCATCACCGTCAACGCCGCCAGCGGCGATACCACCGCACCCAGCGTACCCGGCGGGCTGGCGGTGGGCACCCGTACCGCCAGCAGCATCGCGCTGAGCTGGAGTCCGTCCACCGACAACACCGGTGGCAGCGGCGTGGCCGGTTACGATGTGTACCGCAACGGCAGCCTGGTCGGTTCTCCGTCCAGCACCAGCTACGTCGATGGCGGCCTGACCGCATCCACCACCTACCGCTACCGTGTGCGTACCCGCGACAACGCCGGCAATGCGTCCGCCCAGGGCACGGAAATCAGCGCCACCACCCTGGCCGGCGACGGTGGCGGCACCGGCAAGCGGGTCATCGGCTACTTCACCCAGTGGGGCATCTACGGCCGCAACTACCGGGTGAAGAACATCGACAGCAGCGGTTCCGCCGCGCGGCTGACCCACATCAACTACGCCTTCGGCAACGTGCGCAACAACCGCTGCGAAGTGGGCGTGACCCAGCCGTCGGATCCGAACAGCGGCGCCGGTGGCGATGCGTTCGCCGATTACACCAAGGCCTTCAGCGCCGCCGAGAGCGTCAGTGGCAGCGCCGATACCTGGGACCAGCCGCTGCGCGGCAACTGGAACCAGCTCAAGCAGCTCAAGGCCAAGCATCCGGGTCTGAAGGTGCTGATCTCGCTGGGTGGCTGGACCTGGTCGCGTGGATTCTCCAGCGCGGCCCGTCCGGAGAACCGTCAGGCCTTCGTCGCCTCCTGCATCGACGCCTACATCAAGGGCAACCTGCCGGTGACCGACGGCGCCGGCGGCACGGGCGCAGCGCTGGGCGTATTCGACGGCATCGACATCGACTGGGAATACCCCGTGGCCTGCGGCATCGAGTGCGGCAAGCCCGAGGACAACGCCAACTTCACCGCACTCATGGCCGAGTTCCGCCGCCAGCTCGATGCGGTGCGTCCGGGCCTTCTGCTGACCGTGGCGGTGGGTGCCGGCATCGACAAGATCCGCGTCACCGACCCGGCGGCCTATCACCCGTACCTGGACTACATCAACGTGATGACCTACGACTTCCACGGTGCGTGGGATGCAAGGACCAATCACCAGTCGGCACTGTTCGATTCGCCGAATGATCCGTCCACCGGCGACCAGAAGCTGTACAACAGCAACGACGCCATCGAGGCCTTCATCAGCCGGGGTGTGCCGGCCGCCAAGCTCAACCTGGGCATCGGCTACTACGGACGTGGCTGGACGGGCGTGGCCAATGCCAACAATGGCCTGTACCAGACCGCCTCAGGCGCCGCACCGGGCACCTATGAGGCCGGCATCGAGGACTGGAAGGTACTGAAGAACCTGGCTTGGCCGGGCTACACCGACAACACCGCCGGCGCCACCTGGATCTACAACGGCAGCACGCTGTGGAGTTTCGACACTCCGGCCAACATCACCCGCAAGATGGGCTACGTGAAGACCCAGGGCCTGGGCGGCGCGTTCGTCTGGGAATTCAGTGGTGACGATGCGCAGGGCACGCTGACCAAGGCCGTCAGCGATGGTCTGAAGTAAGGAAAAGGCCGGGGGCGCCGTGCGCCCCCAGCCTTGACCGGATGAGGCATCCGCCGGGCATGGCCCGGCGATATCCCGGTCAGCGCTGGGCCGACAGTTTCTCCAGCGCCGCACGCAGCTGCGCCGGCGGCAGGTAGCCGCCCAGCTGGGTGCCATCGGGCGCGAAGATCGCCGGGGTACCGTTCACCCCCAGCTGCTGTCCGAGCGCGTACTGCATCGCCACCGGATTGGTGCAGTTCTTCGCCGGCACGGTTCCGCCACGCTTGGCATTGGTCAGCGCCTGGCGGCGATCGGCTGCGCACCAGACCGAAATCATGTCGGTGTAATCCTTGCTGCCCAGTCCCATGCGCGGGAAGGCCAGGTACTCGACGCTGATGCCGTTGCGGTTGAGTTCGGCGATGTCCTGGTGCAGCTTGCGGCAATAGCCGCACTCGATGTCGGTGAACACGCTGACCGTGTACTTGGCGTTGGGCGCGGCGAACACGATGCGGTCGCCGTGGTTGGCCTTGGCCAGCAGCGCGCGACGGTAACCGAGCAGGCCCTCGCTGTTGGCCGGCCCCTTGGCCCGGGTGTCATAAGGCTGCGACTGGAACAGGTAGCGGCCGTCGTCGGAGACATACAGCAGCTGACCGGAGACCACCACCTCGCGGAAACCGGGGAAGGGCGCGGCGCCGATGTAATCCACTTCGAAACCGGGGTTGAGCGCGGTCAGCGCGGCGCGCACCGCCTGCTCTGCCGGACCATTGGCAGCCGGGGTGGCCCGGGCGGAGGCGGCGGCAGGCGCCTTGGCCGCAGGGGCCGGCGGAGCCGGCTGTGCGCAGGCCGTCAGGCTGAGCGCGCCGAACACGGCGGCGATGGCGAATCGGAGCATGGAGCATTCCGCAGCAGAAGAGGACCACCGATTCTGACACAGCCGCCCGGGGCGGCGCCGTGGCCCGCTGACGGAAGCCGGACGGGGTTCATCCAGGCCGCTCAACCACGGGGATGGTGGCGAGCGTGCAGCTTCTGCAGGTGTTCACGCGCCACCAGCGTGTAGATCTGGGTGGTCGACAGCGAGCTGTGGCCAAGCAGCATCTGCAGCGCACGCAGGTCCGCGCCACGGTTGAGCAGATGGGTGGCGAAGCTGTGCCGCAGGCCATGCGGGCTGATGCGGGCCGGATCGATGCCGGCGACCTGCGCGTGGCGCTTGACCAGATGCCAGAACGCCTGCCGCGTGAGCGCGTGCAGCCGGGGCTCGATGAACAGCGGCGTCTGCCCATCGGCGAGTGCCTGCACCCTGCCCTTTCCCACCAGCTGCGGCCGCGAATGCTGCAGGTAACGCTCCAGCCAGTGCTGTGACTCCTCGCCCAGCGGCACCAGCCGCTCCTTGCTGCCCTTGCCGGTCACCCGCAGCACGCCCTGCCGCAGGTTCACCGCCGTTGCCGGCAGCAGTACCAGTTCGCTCACGCGCAGGCCCGCGGCGTACATGAGCTCCAGCATGGCCCGATCGCGCAGCCCCAGCGGACTGCCGACATCCGGCGCGGCCAGCAACGCATCGATCTGGCTTTCGGCCAGCGCCTTGGGCAGCAGGCGTGGCAGCTTCGGCGGATCCAGCAGAGCGCCTGGGTCCTCGCTGCGCTCGCCGCGACGCACGCCATCGGCGAAGAACGCACGCAGCGCCGACAGCAGGCGCGCATTGCTGCGTGGCGACCAGCCATGGCGCGTGCGCCAGGCCAGGTAGTCGAACAACCCGGCGCGTTCGACGCCGGCCAGGCCCCCTTCGCGGCCGTCCAGCCAGCGTGCCAACCCTTCCAGATCGCGACGGTAGCTGTCCAGGGTGGCCCTGGCCAGACCGTTCTCCGCCCAGATGGCATCAAGGAAGCGCTGGATGCGCATGCTGTCGTCGGCACGCAGTGCAGGCAGTTGCTGGACCAGCTGACGGCGCTCGGCGGGGGTGGAAATGACGGCCATGCGTGGAGGATACGAGGGTGACTGCGGACGCGGCCAGCTTTGCGTATGCTCGGCGCATGTCCAGCCCTGCCACCGACGTGTCTTCCACTGCCACGCCCGAGGCGCAGCGCCCCCGTGCGCTGCTGCCGTGGCGCGTGCTGGCGATGGTCTACGACGCGCTGCCCGTGCTCGCGCTGTGGATGCTGGCCGGCACGGCGTTCACCCTGGCCTACACCTTCAGTGGCCATGCACAGCGCGAGAACATCGCGCCCTTCAGTGCCTGGCAATGGCTGTTGTGGGCGGTGTGCTGGGTCGTAACCGGGGCCTATGCAACCGCCAGCTGGCGCCGGGGTGGGCAGACCCTTGGCATGCGGCCGTGGCGGCTGAAACTGGTGTCGGCCGACGGCACCGCGCTGCGGCGCGCGCAGCTGTGGCTGCGGTTTGCGGTGGCAACGCTGTCGCTGCTGCTGGGCGGGCTGGGCTTCTGGTGGGCCCTGCTGGATCGCCAACGCCTGGCGTGGCACGACCGTGCCAGTGGCACGCGTCTGGTGCGGATGCCCAAGCGCTGAAGTGTCCTGCTGGCGCCGGGCATGGCCCGGCGTTGCCGGAATCAGCCCGATTTCCGCCGGAACAGCAGGCCTGACACCACCAGCATCACGATCGGCGGCAGCGCGTAGGCGATGCGGTAATCAAACTTCAGTGCGCCGGCCATGCGCCCGAAGAACAGCTGCAGCAGCCAGAAGCCCAACGCGAACAGGATGCCGAGGAACAGGCGCTTGCCCATGCCACCACTGCGCAGCGAACCAAACGCGAACGGCACGGCGGCCAGGCACAGCGCCAGTACGTTCACCGGGTAGAACCAGCGGCTCCAGTACACATCCTCGAAATCACGCGCATCCAGGCCGTTGCGCTCGCGATAGGCGATGCTCGTGCTCAGTTCGGACACGCTCAGGTTGCGCGGCTTGGCGATACCGGTCGCCAGTGCCGCCGCGTCCAGCTTGGAATTCCAGGGCTCGCGCGCCACTTCCTCGCGCGTTGCCGAGCGCTCGCCGAAGGTATCGCGGCGCACGCCGGTCAATACCCAGCCGTCCTTGTCATGTTCGGCAGTGGCGGCGTGGGTCAGGGATGCGATCCGCCCGTCTTCGGCGATCCGGTACAGGCGGACGTCACGCAGGATCAATCGCGTTCCCGTGTTGCCGACCAGCTGTTCCTCACCGCTCTGCGCGTTGAGGAAGGTATCGCCTTCGCGTGCCCACATGCCGGAATAACGGGCCACGGCCATGTCCTGGCCCCATTTGGCACTCATCTTCAGCGAATCGGCACGGTTCTGCCCCCACGGGCCCAGCGTCTCGGCGCTGAACACCATCACTGCGGTCAGCAGCGACAGGGCAATCGCCACCGACACGCTCAGGCGTTTGCGGGACAGGCCCAGCGCACGCAGCGCGGTCAGTTCGGAGGTCGCCGCCAGCTGGCCCAGCCCCATCAGCGCGCCGATCACCGCCGCAGTCGGGAAGAAGGTGTAGGCGCGGCGTGGCACCGTATACAGCACCCACGCCGCAGCGTGTCCCAGGGTGTAGCCGTTCTTGCCGATGTCCTTGAACTCGCCGGAGAAGGCCATCACCACGTCCAGGCCGGTCAGCACCGCCCAGGTCAACAGCACGGTGCCGAACACCGCGCGCCCGAGGTAGAAATCGAACCGCATCGGTCGCAGCATCATGCGCGGGCCCCCTTGGGCAGGCTCATGCGTCCATCACGCGCATACATCCAGACCGCGAACGCCAGCAGTGGCAGGGTCAGCCACCACAGGCCCAGCATCGCCGGCAGCTTGCCACTGGCGATCCAGCCGGCGCCGATGAACGTCAGGTTGGTGCCGACCATGTAGGCCAGCAGGGCCAGCATCATGCGCCCGTAGCGCTGCTGGCGCGGCGAGCTGCGCCCCAGCGGCACGGTCAGCAGGGCGAACGCCAGGGCGATCAGCGGCGGGGCCAGCCGGCGATGCAGTTCGGCCTGGGCCTGGGTGCGGCCGTCGCCCAGCAGCTGCAGGGTCGACATCAGTTCCGGATCGTCATCCTTGCGGGTCTGCGCACCGTCAGGCAGGGCCACATCGTTGCGGGCGAAGGTGGCCAGCCGGTAATCCAGCGCACCGGCCAGCGGACCCTCGACCTGGTGGCCCTTGTCCAGTTCCAGGAAGCGCTGCCGCTCGCCCTCGAAGTACATGCGGCCGCTGGCGGCAGAGACCACTTCCAGCCGGTCGTCCTTGGCACGCTGCAGGAACACCTTGCCCAGTTGGGTGCCATCGGGCGAAATCGAGGACAGGTAGACCACGCCGCCGTTGGGCAGCGGGGTGAAGCGCCCGGGTTCCAGGCCGGCCATCAGTACGCTGCGGTTGGCGTCCTGGATCATCTGCTCGGCGGTGCGTGAGGCCCACGGCCCCAGCCACAGCGAACAGGCGCCCACCACCGCCACCACCGGCACCACCAGCATCAGCAGCGGCCGCAGCAGGCGCCTGGGGCCTACGCCGATGGCGGTGATCACCGCCATTTCCGAGTCGCGGTAGAGGCGGGCGATCGCCAGCAGCAGGCCCAGCATCAACGCCAGCGGCAGGATCAGCGGCATGTAGACGATGAACTGCAGCGCCAGCTGCGAGAACAGCAGCCTGGCCGGCAGGCGCCCGTCGGCGATGTTGCCGAGGATGTCCACCAGCACGCCGCCCACGCTGACCACCAGCAGGACGATCAGGGTGGCCAGGAAACTCTGGACGAAATCGCCCAGCAGGTAGCGGTCGAGCTTCAACATGGGGCGGTGGTTTAAACTCTGGGGTTCGTTCGCGGTGCCGCCCAGTCTAGCGTCTGGGCGTAAACGGTCCGCGATTGTACGGACTTGCCAATGGAATCTGCTCAATGGCTCTCGAATTCACCCTGAACCACCTCGCCCCGGCCGCCGCCCCCGTTGACTGCCTGGTGGTCGGCGCATACGCCGACCATACCCTGACTCCGGCCGCACAGGCGCTGGATGCCGCCAGCGGCGGCCGCCTGTCGGCCCTCGCCCAGCGCGGCGACCTGTCCGGCAAGACCGGTGCCACCAGCCTGCTGCACGACCTGCCGGGCGTGGCAGCGCCGCGCGTGCTCGTGGTCGGGCTGGGTGAAGCCGCCCGCTTCGGCGTGCCGCAGTACCTGAAGGCCGTAGGCGACGCCGTTCGCGCGCTGAAGGCAGGCGCCACCCGCAGCGCGCTGTTCACCCTGTCTGAAGTGGCTGTGAAGGAGCGCGATGCGGCTTGGGCGATCCGCCAGGCAGTGATCGCCGCCGATCACGCGGCGTACCGCTACACCGCCACGCTGGGCAAGAAGAAGGCCGATGATGCCGGGCTGGCCCAGCTGGCCATCGCCGGTGACGACGCGCAGGCCCTGGCCCAGGGCCAGGCCATCGCTGCCGGTGTCGAGTTCGCCCGCGAACTGGGCAACCTGCCGCCGAACTACTGCACCCCGGCCTACCTGGCCGAAGTCGGCGTGAAGTTCGCCAGCGAGCATGACGGCGCCGAGGCCGAGATCCTCGACGAGACACAGATGGAAGCCCTGGGCATGGGCTCGCTGCTGGCCGTGGCCCGTGGTTCGGCCAATCGCCCGCGCCTGGTCGTACTGAAATGGACCGGTGCCGGCGACGCCAAGCCCTATGTGCTGGTCGGCAAGGGCATCACCTTCGATACCGGTGGCGTCAACCTGAAGACCCAGGGCGGCATCGAGGAAATGAAGTACGACATGTGCGGCGGCGCCAACGTCATCGGCACCTTCGTCGCTGCGGTCAAGGCCAGGCTGCCGGTGAACCTGGTGGTGGTGGTGCCGGCCGTGGAGAACGCCATCGACGGCAACGCCTACCGCCCGTCCGACGTCATCACCTCGATGTCGGGCAAGACCATCGAAGTCGGCAACACCGACGCCGAAGGCCGCCTGATCCTGTGCGATGCGCTGACCTACGCGCAGCGCTTCGAGCCGGCCGCGCTGGTCGACGTCGCCACCCTGACCGGCGCCTGCATGGTCGCCCTCGGCCACCAGACCGCGGGCCTGATGAGCAAGCACGACGACCTGGCCAACGAGCTGCTGGCCGCCGGCGAGCACGTGTTCGACCGCGCCTGGCGCCTGCCGCTGTGGGATGAGTACCAGCCGATGCTGGATTCGACCTTCGCCGACGTCTACAACATCGGCGGCCGCTGGGCCGGCGCCATCACCGCCGGCTGCTTCCTGTCGCGCTTCGCCGAAGGCCAGCGCTGGGCTCACCTGGACATCGCCGGCGTCGCCAGCGACGAGGGCAAGCGTGGCATGGCCACCGGCCGCCCGGTCGGCCTGCTGAGCCAGTGGCTGCTGGACCAGGCCGCCCGCGCCTGATGCTGTACCAGACCCTGGCCGGCCACCGCCGGCCAGGGCCTCGCCCGGCCAGACCGGGCCCCCGCCTGTTCCGGACCCTGCCATGCCCCGCGCCGACTTCTACCTGATCGCCAAGCCCCGTTTCCTGACCGAGCCGTTGCGCCTGGTCTGCGAGCTGGCACGCAAGGCCAACGATGCCGGCCTGTTCACCCTGGTGCTGGCGCGCGACCAGGCCCAGGCCGAGGAACTGGACGAACTGCTGTGGGCGTTCGATGACGACGCCTACATCCCGCATCAGATTGCCGGCGAGGACATGGACGAGGAAGAAGCGCTGGTGCTGATCGCCGTGCCCGGCACCGAGGCGCCGGCCCGCCCGCTGGTGATCAACCTGCGCGACGACCCCTGGCTGGGCCAGTGCGAGCGCGTGCTGGAAGTGGTCCCGGCCGACCCTGAAGCGCGCGAACCGCTGCGCGAACGCTGGCGCCAGTACAAGGCCGCCGGTTACGACCTGAACAAGCACGACATGTGAGCGCCCCGCGGCCCCCTTGATGGGCCACCCCTGCGCCCTGATCCTTCAACGATTACCTCCTGGTTCCCCCGCATGACCCAACTCGCCTCCAGCTACGACCCGAAGTCCTTCGAGACCGACCTCTACGAGGCCTGGGAGAAGGCCGGCCACTTCAAGCCGTCCGGCCAGGGCGAGCCGTACACCATCCTGCTGCCACCGCCGAATGTGACGGGCACGCTGCACATGGGACACGCCTTCCAGCAGACCCTGATGGATGCGCTGGTGCGTTACCACCGCATGCGCGGCTACGACACGCTGTGGCAGGTCGGCACCGACCACGCCGGCATCGCCACCGAGATGGTGGTCAGCCGCAACCTGGCGCTGGAAGGCAAGGGCGAAACCCGTGACTCGCTGGGCCGCGAAGGCTTCATCGGCAAGGTCTGGGAGTGGAAGCAGCAGTCCGGCGACACCATCGAACGACAGATGCGCCGCCTCGGCACGTCGGCCGACTGGTCGCGCAGCACCTTCACCATGGACCCGCAGCCCTCGGCGGCGGTGATCGAGGCCTTCGTGCGCTGGCATGAGCAGGGCCTGATCTACCGCGGCCAGCGTCTGGTCAACTGGGATCCGGTGCTGAAAACCGCCATCTCCGACCTGGAAGTGGAGAGCGCCGAAGAAGACGGTTTCCTGTGGTCGATCGCCTATCAGCTCGATGACGGCCTCAGCTACGAGCACGTCGAGCGCGACGCCGACGGTAACGAAACCCTGCGCGAGACCCGCGATTACCTGGTGGTGGCCACCACCCGCCCGGAGACCCTGCTGGGCGACACCGCCGTGATGGTGCATCCGGAAGACGAGCGGTACGCGCACCTGATCGGCAAGACCGTGGTGCTGCCGCTGACCGGCCGCCGCGTGCCGGTGATCGCCGATGATTACGTGGACCGCGCGTTCGGTACCGGCGTGGTCAAGGTCACGCCCGCGCATGACTTCAACGATTACCAGGTCGGGGTGCGCCACAGCCTGCCGATGATCAACCTGTTCACTCCGGTGGCGGCGCTGAATGAGAACGCCCCGGAACGCTTCCAGGGCCTGGACCGCTATGAAGCACGCAAGGCCGTGCTGTCCGAGCTGGAAGACCTGGGCATCCTGGTCGAGACCAAGGCGCACAAGCTGCAGGTGCCGCGCGGCGACCGCACCGGCCAGGTGATCGAGCCGTACCTGACCGACCAGTGGTTCGTGAAGATGGACGAGCTGGCCAAGCGCGGCCTGGAGCTGGTCGAGGGTATCGATGGGAAGCCGGGCAGCATCTCCTTCGTGCCGCCGAACTGGATCAACACCTACCGTCACTGGATGGCCAACATCCAGGATTGGTGCATCAGCCGCCAGCTGTGGTGGGGCCACCGCATTCCGGCGTGGTTCGACGCTGCCACCGGCACCTGCTACGTCGGTCGCAGCGAGGATGAGGTGCGGGCAAAGCACAAGCTCGGCAGCGATGTCGTGCTGAACCAGGAAAGCGACGTGCTGGAAACGTGGTTCTCCTCCCAGCTGTGGCCGTTCTCCACCCTGGGCTGGCCGAACGAACAGGCCATGGCCGAGCGTGGCTTCGACCGCTACCTGCCGTCGTCGGTGCTGGTCACCGGCTTCGACATCATCTTCTTCTGGGTGGCCCGCATGATCATGGCCACCGACAACCTGACCGGAAAGATTCCGTTCAAGGACGTCTACTTCACCGGCCTGATCCGCGACGGACAAGGCCAGAAGATGTCCAAGAGCAAGGGCAACGTGCTCGACCCTCTGGACATCATCGATGGCATCAGCAGCGATGACCTGGTCGCCAAGCGCACCGGCGGCCTGATGCAGCCGAAGATGGTGGAGAAGATCGAGAAAGCCACGCGCAAAGAGTTCCCGGACGGCATCGCCGCCCACGGCGCCGACGCGCTGCGCTTCACCATCGCGGCGCTGGCCACCCATGGCCGCGACATCAAGTTCGACATGAACCGTGCCGAAGGCTACAAGAACTTCTGCAACAAGCTGTGGAATGCCAGCCGCTTCGCGCTGATGAACACCGAAGGTGCGGCGTTCAGCGGCGTGCCGACACCGCGTACCGATGCCGAGCGCTGGATCCTTGCACGCCTGGCGGCCACCACCGCTGAAGCGCAGGGCCACTTCGCCGCCTACCGCTTCGACCTGCTGGCGCAGTGCCTGTACGAGTTTGCCTGGAATGCGTTCTGCGACTGGTTCCTGGAACTGAGCAAGCCGGCCCTGAGCGGCAGCGACGCAGCGGATGCCGAAAGCACCCGCCACACCCTGTTGTACGTGCTGGAAGCCCTGCTGCGCCTGCTGCACCCGTTGACGCCGTTCATTACCGAGCAGCTGTGGCAGCAGCTCGCCCCGCGCCTGGGCCTGGCCGAAACCACGCTGTCGCTGCGCCCCTACCCCACCGCAGCCGAGTTCCAGGGCGATTTCGCCCAGGCCGAGGCCGACGTCGAATGGCTCAAGGCGGTGATCAGCGCGGTGCGCCGCGTGCGCAGCGAACTGAACGTCGCACCGTCCAGGCTGGTGCCCCTGCGCCTGCAGGCCGGCCAGCAGCAGGATCGTGCCCGCGTCGAACGCTTCAGTGCGTCGCTGTCGTTCCTGCTGAAGCTGGACAGCGTGCAGTGGCTGGGCGAAGGCGAAAGCGCTCCGCCTGCGGCCGCCGCCATCGTCGGTGAGTTGAAGCTGCTGGTGCCGCTGGAAGGCCTGGTCGATCTGGATGCCGAACGTGCACGCCTGGACAAGGAGATCAAGCGCGTGGAAGGCGAGCAGGAGAAGAGCGAAACCAAGCTGGCCCGGTTCACCGACAAGGTGCCGGCTGCGGTGGTCGAGCAGGAGCGCGTGCGCCTGGCCGACTGGAACACCCAGCTGGCCGGCCTGCGCGAACAACGCGCGAAGCTGTAACAGCCGACCGGCGGGTGCGGATCCAGGTCCGCACCCGCCCAGGTCTTTTGGCATCATCAGCGGATGCCGCTTTCGATCTTCCTGCTGGTTCTCGCCGCTGCCGCGCTGCATGCCAGCTGGAACGCCATCGTCAAGCGTGGCGCCGACAAGCTCCTCGGCACCGTGCTCGTCACCGGCGGCGCCGCACTGCTGTCCGCCGCGCTGCTGCCTCTCCTTCCTCTGCCGGACGTGACCAGCTGGCCGTGGCTGGCGGCCTCGGTACTGCTGCAGGTGGTCTATTACGCGCTGGTCGCGCGCTGCTATCAGCAGGTGGACATGAGCCTGGCGTATCCGCTCATGCGCGGTTGCGCACCGATCCTGGTCGCGCTGGCTGGCACCGTGCTCGGCGAATCACTGCCCGCAGCGGCGTGGCTGGGCGTGGCGCTGGTCAGCAGCGGCATCCTGGCCATGGCACTGGGCGCGCGCGCAGGCCAGCTCGGCCTGCCGCTGCTGACGGCGACGATGATCGCAACCTACACCCTGGTCGATGCGCACGGCGCGCGCCTGTCGGGCAGCCCGCTGGCCTACACGTTGTGGCTGTTCCTGCTGTCGGGCATCCCGCTGCCGCTGTGGGCGTTGTACACCCGCCGCAGCGCGGTGCTGACCTATGCGCGCCAGCATTGGCCGCTGGGCCTGGCCGGCGGCGTGGGCACCACGGCGTCCTATGCGATGGCACTGTGGGCGATGACCCAGGTACCGGTCGCGATGGTGTCGGCCCTGCGCGAGTCATCGATCCTGTTCGCCCTGCTGATCTCGGCATTCCTGCTGCGCGAACGGATACCGCGCGTGCGCTGGCTGGCGGCGTCGCTGATCGTCAGCGGAGTGCTGGCCCTGCGGCTGGCGTGAGCCACACGTGCCCGCCAAGGTTGGCACCTGCCGCCAGCGCCCGGCCGTACCAGCGGGCAACGCGGCGCATCCCGGTTACAGCGGCGGCATCGTCTGCAGGTCGCCCTCGACCAGCTCGATCGCCATCACCACCGCGTCCTCGCGTCCCTGCGCGGCCGGGTAATAGCGCGGACGCCGGCCGATCTCGTTGAACCCTTCGCTGTGATACAGCGCCAGCGCCGGCGCATTGGACGGGCGCACTTCCAGGAACACACGCTGGGCACCGCGATCACCAGCCAGCTGCACCAGCGCACGCAGCAGCTGCCGCCCCAGCCCGCGTGACTGCACCAGCGGATCGATGCAGATGTTCAGCACATGCGCCTCGTCGGCAGCGATGCTCAGCACGCCGTAGCCGAGCAGCTGGCCATCGCGCTCCATCGCCAGACCGGGATAACCCGCACGCAGGCAATCGATGAATATGCCGCGGGTCCACGGGAAGGGATAGCCACGCACCTCGATCGCCATCACCTCGGCAAGATCGCTCTCGCGCAGCGCCCGCAGGCGCACCGGACCGGGCTGGCTGACCGCACTCACGGCACGCCCCGCTTGCGCAGGGCGCGCAGCTGCGGCCACAGCGCGCGCTTGGCGGCTGGATCACGGCGCAGCTGCTCCAACGGCCAGCTGTCCATCAGCGCCTGCGTCGCGGCATCGTTCGGATTGCAGCCGGACGCGCGCAGCAGCGCGATCTGCAGGCGATCAGGCAGACGTACCGCCGGCTGCCGGGTGGTGCCCGCCGAGGCTGCGCGTGCCGCCTGAGGTTCGGTTGCCGGCACCACGGCGGGCGCGGTGCGAGGCGGCGGCGACGGACTCCGCGGCTGGCGCGGTGCCGGCTCCACCGCTGCCGGTTCGGGCGGGCGTGACGGAGACTGCGCTGCCGGGCTGGCCGCATCGGCGTCGGCCACGCTCAGCTGCAATGCAGCGTCCAGCTCCGCGGCGAGCTGGCCGTCGTGATAGACGGTATAGCCCATCGCCTGCAGCCAGGCCTGCTGGGCCGGTGACCACAGCACGGGCAGATCCTGGCTCACGCGGCCTCGGACTTCTTGCGCAGGCGCTGCACCGCCCACATCACCGGGCCGGACAGGGCATACAGGATGCCCACGGCGAACAGGACGCGCGGCAGGTCGATCACCGCGATCGCGATGGCCATCGGTACCAGTGCCAGGACCAGGAACGGCACCCGGTCGGAACGGGAATCCTTGGCGGCACCGCCCTTGAAGCTCCAGAAGCGGATGCGGCTGACCATCAGCAGCGCAGCGACCAGCGTCACCGCCAGCGCCACATAGCGCAGCTGATTGCCATCCCAGCCCAGGTTGCCATCGGCGAAGGCCCAGACGAACGACATCATCAGCCCGGCAGCGGCCGGGCTGGCCAGACCGACGAACCAGCGCTTGTCCACCACCGCGACCTGGGTATTGAAGCGGGCCAGACGCAGCGCCGCGCATGCGGCGTACAGGAAGGCCACGGCCCAGCCGACACGGCCCAGCAGGGGATCATCGAATTTCAGCCAGGACAGCGACCAGTGGTACATCACCAGTGCCGGCGCCATGCCGAAGCTGACCAGGTCGGCCAGCGAATCGTACTGCACGCCGAACTCGCTGCTGGTGCCGGTCAGGCGCGCGACACGGCCATCCAGGCCGTCCATCACTGCCGCCACGAACACCGCGATGCTGGCATTGACGAAATCCCCGTTGGCAGCGGCGATGATCGCGTAGAAGCCCGCGAACAGGCCCGCAGTGGTGAACAGGTTGGGCAGCAGGTAAATCGTGCGCGAACGCGGCGGCGGTGTGATCGGGTCCATGGAATCCAGTTTAATCGACTTGCCAGCGGTCGGTGCCAATGCTGCAATCGGCGTTCTACGCCCATTCTGCGGAGTTTGCCATGCGTGCCCTGTCCTGCCTGGGATGCCTGCTGCTGTTGGCCAGTTCCAGTGCCATGGCCGGCCCCGTCTACAAGTGGAAGGACGCCAACGGCGTCACCCAGTATTCGGAAACCCCGCCAGCAGGCAGGACCTACGAGACCCGGGCGCAGGCGCGCTCGGCGCCATCGGCTGACAGCGCCGAACGCCCGGCCGCACCCGTACCGGAGCAGTGCAGCACCGCCCGTGCCAACCTGGCCCTGCTGGAAGGCTCCGGCCAGGTGATGCAGGACACCGACGGCGACGGCAAGGGCGACACCGTACTGACCGCGGAGCAGCGCACCGCGCAGAAGGGACTGGCTGAAGCCAGCATCAAGGCCTACTGCCCAGCAGCCGGTTGAGGGCTCGGCAGGGCTGCGCCCTGCACCTGCTTCAGACAACGGCAACGTCAAATGCCAAAGCGGCTCTGGTTTTCTGCTGGTCTGGCGGGGCGGTGTGGGCTGGCAGGACACGCCGTAAACCCATCCATGGGGGCTCGATGGCGCCATCCGTGGCGCCAACGGTCCTGCCAGCCCACACCGCCCCACCCCCGACAGGTTCCTGGTGACGGCGGGCCATCCATGCCATGCGTGGATGAAATCCATTGAAATCGAATATTTCGAGAATGGATCGAACAGCAGCCGAGCATGGCTCGGCTCTACAGAAGTGCGGGCAGGTCGCAGAGATCCGTCGAAGGCGGGGTGGGTCCGGTGGCAGGGGTGTGAGCGGCATGGATGCCGCGACCAAGCCCCCATGGACGGGTTTACGGCGTCCCCTGCCACCGGACCCACCCCGCCATCCCACAGGAAGCCCGCTGTTGCTGTTGCTGTTGCTGTTGCTGTTGAAGTTGCAGTTGCAGTTGCAGTTGCAGTTGACGTTGCCTGAGGCGGGTGCAGGGCGCAGCCCTGCCGATACCCTCCTCCCGCCCGGGCTGGCAGGACACACCACCCCACCCCCGACAGGTTCCTAGTGACGGCGGGCCATCCATGCCATGCGTGGATGAAATCCATTGAAATCGAATATTTCGAGAATGGATCGAACAGCAGCCGAGCATGGCTCGGCTCTACCGAAATGCGGGCAGGTCGCAGAGATCTGTCGAAGGCGGGGTGGG
>NZ_JAODZG010000067.1:0-15493 GCF_029835135.1 Stenotrophomonas sp. GD04145
GTCGGGGTGGGCCGGGAGGGGGAGGGGAATCCCGGCCCGCGTTCAACGCCCAGACGAGGAGAGAGGGGCGCTGAACGCTGGAACGCGTTACGCCGCTGCTGCTTCCGCCGGCTCATGCGAGGGCAGCGCAGCCAGTGCACCGGCAATGGCGTCTTCGCGGTGCTGCGGCGAGTAGGCGATGCCCTCGGCACGCACGAACTCGACCTCGTTGATGCCCATGAAGGCGAACACCTGGCGCAGGAACGGCTCCTGGAAGTCGGCCGGCGAATCGGTGTAGATGCCGCCACGGCTGCTGGCGATGATCACCCGCTTGCCACCGGCCAGACCCACCGGGCCATTCTCGGTGTACTTGAAGGTGCGGCCGGCCACGGCCACGCGGTCGATCCAGGCCTTCAGGGTGGAGGGGATGCTGAAGTTGTACATCGGCGCGCCGATCACCACCACGTCGGCATCGAGGAACTGCTGCATCACCTGTTCAGCGTCGGTCGCCTCGGCCGCATCGGTCTTGGCCAGCGAGCTGCTGCGCAGATGCGGTACCGGATTGGCGTCAAGATCGCGATAATCGACCTGCAGGCCGTCGATCTGGTCCTTGAACCGGGCCACCACCGCCGCCGACAGCTGGCGGGAGACGGAGTTGTCGCCAAGCACGCTGGCGTCGAGATGCAGAAGCTTCATGGCAGTCACCTATGTTCTGGAGGGAGGGGCGGGTAGTCCCCGCCGACGGAGAGAACGATAGGTTGTTGCAAAGGCGGAATAAAGGTGGTTGAATGCCACGTATTGTTCTAGATATGGAACTCGGGTATGCATGACCTGAATGATCTGTACTACTTCGCGATGGTGGTCGACCACGGCGGGTTCGCCGCGGCCGAGCGCGCCCTGGGCATCCCCAAGTCACGCCTGAGCCGCCGCATCAGCCAGCTGGAGACCGACCTGGGCGTGCGCCTGCTGCAGCGCTCCACGCGCCGCTTCGCGGTCACCGATGTCGGCACCAGCGTGCACCGTCACGCCCAGACCATGCTGGCCGAAGCACAGGCCGCACGCGAAGTGGTGGACCGCCTCAGTGCGGAGCCGCGCGGCGTGGTCCGCGCCAGCGTGCCGGTGTCGTTGGCGCAGATGCAGCTGCCCAAGCTGCTGCCCAAGTTCCTGGAGCAGTACCCGAAGGTGCGGCTGCAGCTGAACATCAGCAACCGCCGCGTGGACATCATCAACGAAGGCTACGACGTGGCCCTGCGCGTGCGTTCGCGCCTGGACGACGACGGCAGCCTGGTGATGCGCAGCTTCGGCCAGGTGCAGGAACTGCTGGTAGCCAGCCCGAAGTACCTGGACCGCGCCGGCCGCCCGAAGGAGCCCGAAGAGCTGACCCAGCACGTCACCCTCAGCATCAGCGAGGACGAAGCGCGCCAGCGCTGGGAACTGCATGGCCCGGAAGGCGAAGTGCGGCGGGTGGACCTGCAGCCGCGCGTGGCCGGCTTCGACTTCCCGCTGCTGCAGAGCATGGTCAAGGACGGTTTCGGCATCACCATGCTGCCGGAAACCGTGTGCGCCGATGCCGTACGCAATGGCGAGCTGGAAGTGGTGCTGCCGGACTGGTCGCTGCCACAGGGCGTGTGCCACGCCGTGTTTGCCTCGCGTCGCGGCCTGCTGCCGGCGGTGCGCGTGTTCATCGATTTCCTGGCCGAGCACCTGCCGCCGCAGCTGGAGGCCTCGCGCCTGCATTGCGACGGCGCCTGCGAGAAGGCCAAGGAGCGCATCAAGGCCAGCGCGCTGGGTGCGCTGGCGGTGGATGCGGGCTGAGCCTGGAGCGGTAACGCCGGGCCAGACCCGGCCGCGACGACGGTCTTGGGCAAATCGCCCGGCCGTGCGAGAATGCGTGCCCGGCCAGCAGTGCCGGGCCGATACGGAGAGATGGCCGAGCGGTTTAAGGCACCGGTCTTGAAAACCGGCGAAGGGTTAAACCTTCCGTGGGTTCGAATCCCACTCTCTCCGCCAATCGCTCAAAAAAGCCCCTGGAAACAGGGGCTTTTTTTTGCATCCAGCATGCGCGATTTTCTACGAACCCAGCATTGCACCTCGGACTGGATCCATAGAGCGCGGCGACCGATGCGGAAGCGACCGGCCTTGATCTCGCCATAGGTGAAGGTCGTGCTCATGCCGGTCATCTGGCGCACGAGATAGGCAAGCGCAGCTTTTCCCGTTTGCCATCGCGGTTGTGATTCGGCCATCACCGGGGGCGATCCTCTTGCGTCTCAAGATTTGGAGCCGCCGGCCGATAACGGCTCAACCCCGTCTAGAAATGGTGCCTCAGAATGAGGGAAAGCAGCGACGTACTCTGGGTGGCAGGTGCACTAGCTATCCCTTTGGCATTGTTCACCTGGTGGCTGTCGGTCAAGTCCGGTCTGAATTTCGAAGTGATCTTGACGGCGTTGGTGAGAGTGCTCGGAGTGCTGGTGCTCTATGGGTTGGCATCGTGGCTCGCCAGCTCATTGGGGTATAGCAATCCGTGGCAATTCCTTGTCCCGGGGCTGTGGTTTGCATCGTGGCCGGCGTTGATTGCCAAAGGCACCAGCGCTCCGGAATTCTTCGTACTGCGAGGCGCAGACCCTGCGTTGGACTGGTGGGCGACGCCCGCATTCTTGTGGGGGATGCTGGCGGCCCTGGTAGTCGGAGCGAGTTGGCTCTACATCAAGGCCAACCGCTACCGGTAGACCTCCACATGATCACGCGTTGCGGAATCTGGGCGTGATTGAATTGCACCATGTGCCATTCCGCCCAGATCACCGCCGCGTATCCGAGGCTGGACCCGGTGACCGGCGCCACGTCGTCATTGCAGGCGTTTGCCGCGCTCTAACCACTCCGCCGTACCAGCATACGCTGGCGGCGCAGACGCAGTTAAATTATCAGTGGGCAAAATGGACTCGCCTTGTCCGTAGGAGCCTCGCTAATCTTCGCGGACCGTTGGCGGTCCCGCCGAGAGCACGGTCGCGCAGTCCGACATGACGGGTTTCATGCTTTTGCCGGCCACGTCCACCATATGAAAGCAGGCACTGAACACACGCGCCTGTGCTTCACCCTTCCTGCCTGGCGTGCCGGGTGTGCGCCCCCATATTTCCACCTGGTAGCGCTTGCCCGGCCGCAGCGCGGGGGCGGACGCCGCGCCCGCGCCGTAGGTGAGGCACTGGCCGGGGGGCAGCGAAGGTTCGGATGTGCCTGCACGAAGAAAATCGTGTTCCCACAGCGAGGGGCCACCGGTGCCCACTTCCATCACTGACACGCCGGTGACAAGGGGAGCATTGGCGCGCGTTTCATGGGTATCGGGCACGCCGAAGCAGGGCACGCCATCACGGTCCTGTATCGTCGCCTGCTGGTACCGGCCGGCTGGCGATGAACCGATGGCCATCATGGGCAGCAGCAGGCCCAGCAAGGTCAGCGGCAGTCTCGTCATGGCGTCGTCCTCAAAGAGGCATCCGCTACTTGCCGGCTGGCTGCGCAGATCGTAATGCGGAAGAGGACGCCGTTGCGCAGTCCGAAACGACAGGCTTCACCGCGCCTTTGCCGGCGACGTCCTCAACATGGAAGCAGGCGTTGAAGACGCGCTTCTGCGCCTCGCCCTCCCTGCCTGGTGCGCCGGGTGTGTAACCCGAGAGAACCACCTGGTAATACTTGCCCACCCCCAGTGCCGGGGCGGCAGTCTTGCCTGCGCCATACGTCAAGCACTGGTCTGGAGGCATCGCAGGTTCGGGAGCCCCTTCGCGCAGGAAGATGCGCTGCCATACAGGCTGATTTCCTTTACCCACTTCCGTTACTGTCACGCCGGCGATGAGTGGCGGGGCGTCACGCGTTTCACGCGTGTCGGGCACACCAAAACAGAGTGTGCCTTCTCTCTCCTGGATCGTTGCGCGCTGATAGGTTCCTCGCGGCTGCGAGCAACTGGCCATCATCGGCAGCAGCAGACCCAGCAGACCAAACAGGGCTACCGGCAATCGCACGCGCATCATCGGGTCGTCCTCGGCAGGTTGTCCTTGCTGCTGCGGTCGGCAAGGAACTGGGAGAGGGCGCGTTCCAGCTGCGCGCCGATATCAGCTGTCGCGCGATAACGGACATTGTTCATGCGCCACTGGGAGTCACGGAAGGTGACCAGGAAGTAATCTGCCAGCATATTGCCCTGTGCCTCCATGTTGTACTCATGGAACAGGCGCGTTTCGTCGAGCAGATAGTCGTAGCTCATGTTCGGCCGGGGCGCCCGTACCAGTTTGACGTTGTAGCCGAGCTGATACTGCCAGACGTGGGTCATCTCGTGGATGAAGAACTGCTGGAAATCGATGTCGTCGGCGGAGTAATCCTCCCGATAGATACCCTTCGGGAAATACATCTGCCCGTTGGGCGTCACGGCAGTGTCCTTGTCCTGGAAGCCGAAGAACATCCAGTAGCCGTGGTTATGGACCTTCACGGTGCTGTAGTCGACTGCATCGCCGAACACCAGGCGTGCCATCTCGATCTCGCCGGCGGTCATGGCGCGTTCGTGGCCAGGCGCGCTTACCGGTACCACGGAGGTGCCCATGCCCTCGGCGGTGGTCACCACACCGTCCACATCGAACACTTCCGCTTCGTCGGTGCTGGCCGGTGCCGCGCGCGCACAGCAGCCGGTCGGCTGTGTCGGCGGGCGCAGTTCGGCACGCACGATGGCCTGGCTCTGCGCGGTCGATACCCGCGCCGTCTCGCCCTGCGCATTGGTGGTGCCGGAAAGGGTCTGCCCATCGGCCAGATGCAGCGTGTACGGCACCTCGGCCAACGGTGCGCCCTGCAGGCCGAGAAAACGGATGGCCTGATCGAACGCGGTGGGCAGTGCGCGCGCCAGCTGTGCGGCCGTGCTGGCGACCGCGACCGCGGCCGCCTTGCCGGCACTGCCTGTGCTCCCGCCGCCGCCACCACCCCCTCCGCCCCCCGTGACATGCACCACGGCCTGCTGGCTGGACAACACCCGGCAGCCGCAGGCCAGCGCGCTGCCGTGCAACGCCACCGGCTGGCCGTCCACCATCAAGGTGGCATCGCCTTCGACAATTGGAAAGACGCCTTTATGCAGGGTAGGGCAGGTCGCTTTGTCGCTGACCCGCGCGACGCCGATGCCGCCGATGTCGGTTTCACTTGAGGCCGTGATGACCCGTCCGCCGCTGGAGGTCGGGTCCCCCATCACAATCCAGTTCCGTCCCATGGTTCGCTTCCATTGCAGACCAGGGCTCCATGATGCGCCGGTTCAGGTCGGGCTGGCTGAATAGGCGGCGAGACGGATGGCAGGCCGCACTGTGTCGCGACCCGCCGTGGTGCTGCGGGTTCTGGATCAACGCAGGCGTGTCTCGGTCAGCGGCGTCGAGTGAAGGCGGTCACAAGTTGATGTTTCACTCGCGGCGCTCTGTCGCGTGCTGCGCCAAATGCCGCATCTGCCTCTTTTCCAGAGGCCGCGCAGGGCCAACGATGGCCGCGCCAAGGCACCCGCCCTAGCCGGGATTGGCGTCCCGAACTTACATGACGCGCGGCGTCGCGGTTGCGGTGAAAACTGCAATCGCGACAATGCATCACTCTGCCAGTTCATGGCGGATGGTGCGTGGGGATCACTGATCCGCCGGCTTCCTGCGGCATGTATCCGGCACGCCAACCCGCACCGTCCGCCACCTTGCCTCCGCGGGTGGCCCACCTGTGAGGTTGCCGCCATGCCTGATCTGCACCCCGACTATCCCCGCCTGCACGCCCTGCTCGGCGATGCGCTGCGTGATCTACCCAACACCCTTGCTGAAAAGATGGAGGACGCCCTCAGCGATGCCGCCGCGTCCTCGCCGCCGTCCGCGTTCTTCACTCATCTGTTGGGCCATGGCAGGAACCTGCGCGCGGATGGCCAGCCCTGGACCGAAACCCGCCTCAGCCCGGGGCGCGCGTTCGATCTGGCCCTGGCGACCCGATGCGCATCCGGCATCACCGCGCTGACGGCAGTGCTGCAGGCATCCCACGTGGCCCGGGAAAACGACGATCCGGACGGTTATCCCTCGGCGGCGCTGGTCCATGGCATGTTCGATGCCTGCCATGCGCTGTCGTTGCAGATCGAGCGCTGCCTCGTTCCCTGAGCCGCCTGTTGTCCCTCACGCCTCGTTTGCATTTCCGCCGTCCGCCATTGCTAAGGTCGCTGCGCACCCCGAACAGGAACCTGCAATGACCCGGATGTCCTCGCTCACGCTGCTCGCACTCTGCCTCGCCCCCACGCTGGCCTTCGCCCAGTCCGATCGCGAGGTGGCCGAACACATGGTCACCCGCGCCGCCAATGTCTGCCCCGGCCACAGCGCCGAGCGCACCACGCCCACGGTGAAGAAGGTCCCGGTCGGCGCGCTGCGGGTGATGCTGGATCGTGGCCTGGTGATGTGCCCGGACCGGCGCCTGGACGCCAGCGCGCCGGCCGTGTTCTACGGCCGGGTAGGTGTGTTCGGCTGGAACCCGGACGTTCCAGCGGCAGCGACCGTGGTCATCGGCCAGATCGACGCGATGACGCGCAAGGACGAGTACCCGGTGGAAACCCTGGTGTGGGATGCCCAGGGCAGGGCGCTGAGCCAGCAGACCGTGCCGGCCTTCGAGCCGCGCCCTGGCGCCGCGGTGCTGTACAAGGTCCGCTAGGGCGCCATCGGAGGCGCGGTGTCCGGCACCAGCGTGAACCGGTAGCGGTTCTCGTAAAGCTTCACTTCCAGCTGTGTCCGGCCGCGCCGTTCGAGGGTGTACAGCTTGCCGGCCCAGGGGCTGCCCAGGGCCGTGATCGGATTGATGTTGCCCAGCCGGCTGGCGTCCAGATGCACCACGACGCGGTCGTCCAGGTACGCCACCTTCACCGTGCTGAAGAACGTGGCGTACTGGCCGCTGGTCATCGCGGCATAGCCGGACAGCTCCGGGTGCGCCACCAGGAAGGCGAACTGCGTGCTGAAGTCGATACCGGAAAGATCCGGCGCGCGGTACTGCGATTGCCGGGCCCACGCAGCGTCGGTGCTGTCCAGCGCATCGGCGGAGGTGATGGGGAAGAACTGGAGGTCCATGTAACCGGGGCCATTGCCATCGACGCGGGCCTGCCCGCCTTCCACCGAGGCCGACGAGACCAGATTCGGGTAGGCCAGCGCCGGCAGCCCGCTGACGCGGAACTCGCTGTGCGCCTGCACCTCCTGCGGTGGGTTGAAGAACTCGCCGACCTTCTCGCTCTGGCAGGCCGAGAGCAGGGCCAGCAGGGCCAGCGGCAACGCGCGTCCGAGCGCGGAACGGGGGTGGATCATGCGATGTGCCTCATCCTTGGGGGACGACAGTAGACCACGCTCTGCGGCAGCGGTACTGGTCCGACGCATTGCGCTGCCTGTTCAGGCATGTATTTGCGGGGCTGCGTGCACAAGCCCGACGCGTGGATATGCTAGCGTTGAGACGTTCCACCGTTGGCCTGGATGCCTGATGAACTACGCTGAATGGATTCGCGAACAGCACGCGCGCAGTGTGGCGGCCGAGCAGATTGCCGAGGCCGCGCTGGACGGGCCGGCACTGTGTGCTGGCGACACCGAAAGCCTTGCGCCGCTGCTGCGGGGAGTGAGCCAGCTGCTGGCGGTGCCGGTGGCCGATGTGCAGATTGTCGGCTCGGCCCGCTTCGGCTTTTCGCTGCGCGATGGCGCGGCTTTCGATCCCGCGTTTTCCGATCTGGATCTGGCCATCGTCAACGCCGGGTTGTATCAGCGGTGCTCGGCGCCGACGGCGGCGTCGGCCGATGCCGCCCGCTTCCCGGAGCGTGATTTCCCCGCCGACGAGCGCATCGCAGTGCGCAAGGCATTCGATGCGCTTTCACTTTCAGTGGCCGACCGCTTCGCCTACGTCTCGGTCGCGGTGTTCCCGGACCAGGCCGCGCTGGTGCGCGCACAGGCAGGGCGCATCCGTGCCTACCTGGGCGTTGCGGGCCCGGCGCCCGCTGCCCGACCGGCCGGTGCCGCGCCCGCCGGCGCCGTGGAAACCCCCTTCCAGCACATCGTGGATGCGGGCCTGCCGCAGTACCTGCTGCCCATCGCTGCCAGTACACCGGGCAATGCCTCACCCTGGCTGGCCGACCGTGCGGCCTTCGAGCGCGCGTTCGGCGGCAGCAGCCTGCGCCGGCTGCGGCTGGCGGCGCTGGGGCGCGCACTCGCCGACCTGGCGCAGGTGGTGCAGGTGCACTGCTGTCTGGTGGGCGGCAGCTTCGTGGACGTCTCCAATGCCGTGCCGAACGATCTGGACATCGTGGTGTTCTACAGTGCGCGGGCAGACGTCCGCTTCGAGCCGGGGCGTGCCCTGCAGCGGCTGACCCGCAAATTCCTGCTTGAACACATCGACATGCGTTTCGTGCCGTGCGACGCCGAGCCGTGGCTGATGGTCAAGCTGACCTCGTACTTCACCCAGTTGTATCAGTCGCGCCGGCCGGGCACGGACGCGCGCGAACATGGCCTGGTGCTGTTGCTGCCGGGTACCGGGACGGGGCAGTGATGACCGCACGCTTGGCCACCACACCCACAGGTGCCCCCGTCGCCTCCGAACGGGTGCTGATGCCGCTGCCGCCGCCGCAGCCGTCCTTGGCGCTGGCGGGTCGGCTGCAGGCGTGCGACCTCAGGCTGCCCGCGTTGCTGCCCTGCGCGCAGCCCTGCGAAACGCTGTGGTCCCATCGCGGTCATCCGCGGTTGCGGGCGGCGGTGCAGCAGCTGCGCCATCCGCTGTCGGCGCACATGCAGATGCCGGCGTTCGATCTGGCCGTGCTGGCTGCGGCGGAGGCTGCCGAGGCCGAGGCCTATCGGCAGTGGCACCGCACCGTGCAGGGGCCGCTGTCGATGGCCGATGTACAGCGCTTCGTCTCGCTCAGCACGGGCTGTGACGGCGCGCTGCGCAGCGGGCCGGTATGGATCCGCGCCCATGATGGGCGCGCGCAGCTGCCGATGGTGCCGGCCCTGCAGGGGGCCGCGCGTTGGGACGAGCTGCTGCGGCAACGGGCCGCGCCCGATCCGGCTGAGGGCCTGCGGTCTGCGGTGCAGCTGCTGGCGCTGGCCAACAATGCGCATGCCTTTGCCGACGGCAATGGCCGGCTGGGGCGCGCGCTGTTCAATTTCTGCCTGCACCGCGCCGGGCTTCCGCAGGCCTGCTTCATCCCGCTGAAGGTGCTGACGGTGCTGTCCCGTGGCGGCTACGAAGTGCGCCTGCGCGAGGCGGAACTGTACGGTCGCTGGGAAGGGCTGTACGCCTGGCACTGCACGGCAATCGAGTTGTATGCATGGCTGGGACAGCAGCCGGCCATGCCCGACCGGAACGAGGATGTCTGATGTTCAACAAGCGCTATTGGCGGGTGCAGTCTGAAGTGAGCGAATGCGGGCTGGCATGCCTGGCGATCTGCTCGTCCATGCTGGGCGCGGATCTGGAAATGAGCGAGCTGCGGCGCAAGTACCACAACTCCCAGCGCGGTGTGGACCTGAACCAGCTGATCGCGCTGGCCAGCGCGCTGGACATGCAGTGCCGGCCGGTGCGCTGCGAGCCCAGCGATCTGCAGCATCTGGGCACGCCGGCCATCCTGCACTGGAAGCTCAATCATTTCGTGGTGCTGGAGAAGGTCTCGCGCGGCCGCTACCACATCATCGACCCGGCCCATGGCTCGCTGTCCTTCAGCGAAGCGGAGCTCTCCCAGGCCTTCACCGGCATCGCGGTGGAGGTCAGTTCCTCGCCCAGCTTCCGGCCGCGCAAGCAGCGTTCGCCGCTCAACATCTGGTCGATGATCCGCTTCAAGGGCGGCGTCGGCACCGCGCTGTTCCATACGCTGGTCTATACGCTGCTGCTGCAGGGCTTCGTGCTGCTGTCACCGTTCTTCATGCAGTTGGCGGTGGACGAAGGTGTGCTGCGCGGCGACCGCGGCTTCCTGATGGCGCTCGCGCTGGGGTTCGGTGCGGTGGCCGTGTTCAACAGCCTGGCCGAGGCGCTGCGCGGGGTCACGCTGCAGCGGGCGTCGGCGTTGATGGGCTGGGATATGAGCCGGCGCCTGTTCCATCATCTGGTCAGCCTGCCGCTGACCTGGTTCCATCGACGCCGTCTGGCCGATGCGCTGTCGCGGATGGAGTCGATCGACCCGATCCGCCAGCTGATCGCCAACGGGCTCATCGGCGCACTGCTGGACGGTGTGCTGGCGCTGGGCATCATCGTGCTGATGTTCGTCTACTCGCCGCTGATGAGTCTGGTCGCACTGACTGCGCTGGGGCTGTACGTACTGATGCGGGTGGCCGCCATTCCGATGTCGATGAAGATGGGCATGGCCAGTCTGCAGGCGAACATCGCCGAGCGCGGGACGCGCATCGAAACGCTGCGCGCGATGCAGTCGATCAAGACCATGGGCGGCGAGTTCTCGCGCGAATCGATCTGGGCCAACAAGTACGCCGATCTGGTGCGCGCTTCGTTGAACAGCGCCAACCTGCAGATCGGCATCGGCGCGGGGCGCACCCTGCTTGATGGCCTCAGCCTGGTGGCCATCGTCTACATCGGCGCCCAGGCGGTACTGGCCAACACGCTGACGGTGGGCGCGCTGTATGCCTTCGTGGCCTACCGGCAGCAGCTGAGCAACCGGCTGACCACGCTGGTGGACCAGTGCATCGCCTGGCGCCTGACCGAGCTGCATTCGGACCGCATTGCCGATATCGCGCTCAGTCCCAGCGAAGAGGGCTTCAGCAAGGATCCCTCGGCGTCGGACAGCATGGAAGGGCACATCCAGCTGCGTTCGGTGTACTTCCAGTACTCGGCCCAGGAAGCGCCGGCGCTGAAGGACATCAATCTGGCCATTGCGCCGGGTGAGTTCGTGGCCATCACCGGCCCGTCCGGCTGTGGCAAGAGCACGCTGGTGAAGGTGCTGACCGGGCTGTACCCGCCCAGTGCCGGCGAGCTGCTCTATGACGGGCTGAACATCGCCAGCTGGGGGCCGCGCGTGGTCCGTCAGCGGATGGGCGTGGTGATGCAGGATGATGAGCTGCTGACCGGTTCGATCGTGGAGAACGTGACCTTCTTCGCCGAGCGCCCGGACATCGCGTTGGTCTGGCAGTGCCTGGAAATGGCGGCAGTGAAGGAGGATGTGCAGCGCATGCCGATGCAGCTGGAAACGCTGGTGGGCGACATGGGCTCGACCCTATCCGGTGGCCAGAAGCAGCGCCTGCTGCTGGCCCGCGCGCTGTACCGCAAGCCCAGCATCCTGGTGCTGGATGAGGCCACCGCGAACCTGGACGTGGCGCGTGAGAGCCGCATCTACCAGGCGCTGGCGCAGCTGGATATCACCCGCATCCTGATCACCCACCGCCCCGACACCATGCGCCTGGCCGACCGTCTGGTGCGCATCGACCAGGGCAGGGTGGTGGGCGATACCCGCAAGCCCACCGCAGCGGCGCCCACAGCGGCGCCGACCGTCAACCTCATTCCTGCCGTCGTTTCGCCGCCCGCAGTGGCTCCAGCAGCCAGTCCAGCAGCGAACGTTTCTCCAGAACCAGATCGGCTTTGAGGCGTGCTACAGCCAGGAACGAAACCACGCCGACGCGGGCACCCAACCAGAATTACCGGGCGCCCAGCGCCCGACAATCGCCATCCTTCACTGCACGGTGGGGCGCATATCCCTAGCGGGCGGCGCGGTAGAAGCTGAGCAGGCACTCGTCGCGGGATCCATCGGTAGTGAAGTGCAGAACAGTCCCATTGGAACGAAGCTCGTAAGCAGATTCCCTGCTCACTCGTTCAGCGGCTGCATTGTGCGGGCTCGGCGGATACATGAACTGCTCAAGCGCGTATTTTTCCTTCAAGGACGCAGCGGGATAGCAATGACCCTGTTCCAGCTTGGCATAGAAGAAACTGATTCCCTGCACCAGGCGCGGATGGATCCTGAATTCGGTATAGGCGATCCGGTAACCATCGCGGGTCTCGATCGGGCTTGACCTGAAAACGACGGGGTCGGTATTGCTGTTGCCCTGCTGCATGAATTCACGTGCGCCCATGCTTCGGAAGAAATCGAAGCCCAGCGGCCAAGGGGCTTCGGCAAGCTTCTGAATCACGTCTTCAAGTGAATTCTCGTTGCTGTCCTTTCCTCGGGCGCCGTCTTCAGCAGATGCCTGGAATGCGAGTGGCAGGGTCAAAGACAACAGAGGTAGCAGGAGACGCTTCCGGGAGAGATTGAGATTCATCGTTCCTGTTCCTGGGAGTGGCCGCCAAGTTGCAACATGGAAGCCACCTCATTGCCCGCTCTGCGCGAAGCGTGGGCATTGCAGTTCCGCGACGGCGCCGACCGTCAACCTCATTCCTGCCGTCGTTTCGCCGCCAGCAGTGGCTCCAGCAGCCAGTCCAGCAGCGAACGCTTCTCCAGAACCAGATCGGCTTTGAGGCGCATGCCCGGGGTCAGTGCCAGCGCCTTGCCATAGGCCTGCATCTGCTGGTCGTCCAGCGCGGCCAGCAGGCGGTACTGGCTTTCCACGGCCTGCAGATCGGCGGGCAGTTCGTCCGGTGCGGTCGGTGAGCGCGCGATCTTGACGATCCGGGCGCGGCCGACGCCGAACTTCTGGTAGGGGAAGGCGTCGTACATCAGCCGCACGTCGGTGCCGACATTGACGAAGGCGATGGCCGAGGAGGGCACCCACAGCTCGGCGAACAGCTGCGAGCCTTCCGGCATCATCACCCCGAGCGTGCGCCCGGCGGTGACCGTGGCGCCCGGCTTGGCCTGCAGCCAGGTGACCTGCCCGGCGGACTGCGCCACCAGATTGAACTGCGTGCCCAGCTTGTAGTTGATCGCCTTCTCGCGCGCGCCCAGCAGTTCGGAGAGCGCGGTGGCGCGGTTGGCGTCACGCTCTGCCTTGAGGCGGCCCAGCTCGTGCCGCATCTGCTCGTGCTCCTGTTCCAGCTGGGCAATGCGCGTCTGCACTTCGGCCACCGATTGGCGCACGTTCAGTACCCGCACCTCCGCGTCGCGGTACTGCAGTTCGGACACCAGCTTGTCCGCGCGCAGGCGGCCCAGGTCGTGCACGGTCTTCTCGGCGATAGCCTGCTGTTGCTGGTACAGCGTGACGTTGTCACGCAGTACCGAAAGCTGGCGGGTGGTGCCCAGCATGCGCTCGCGGATGCCGGCCTCCTGGCTTTCCAGGGATGCTTCGGTGGCGCGTTCGCGATCGACCGACGCCTGGGTGAGGCGCTCGGCCATGCCGGACAGGGTGGCGCCGGTGCTCTCGCCGGTATCGATCACCGAATCCACCGAGACGCTGACGATGGGGTCGCCCTGGCGGACCTTCGCGCCTTCCTCCACATGCACGTTGCTGACGATGCCCGAGCGCTGGCTGATGATCGGCAACAGGCCGCGCGAGGGGACCAGCGCACCGGACACGGTTTCCTTGCGCGGGAACGAGGTGGTCACCAGGAACAGTACCGCCAGGCCCAGCAGTGCAACCACGAAGCCGGTGGCCAGCCACATGCCGACACCCGGTGCCTGCACCGGTGAGCCGAAGCGCTGCGTGGCGGCCTCGATCGCTTCGTTGCGGAACAGCGGAATCACATCCGCCGTCTCATCCTTCCTGGCTGGTTCCATGTGGCCTGCGGTGCCGCGTCGTTGCGGAGAGTGGGATGGGTAGGGACATCATCGCGCGGTTCGGGGCGCAAGGCAGCCACGGCCACCGGCCACGTCCAGGTAGTAGTCGTAATCGTCGCGCAGGCCGAAGCCCACCCGCCAGGAGATCGGGAACACGTTGGCGGGCTGGTCGGAGACCTGGGTCTGCAGGGTGACCGTGCGGCCATTGAACGTGACCGGTGCGGTGGCCTCGGCGTAGCGGACCGGTTGCAGGCCGTGCATCGTCCAGCGGCGTCGCTGCACCAGGCTGGCCTGTGGGTAGGTGGACAGGTCCACGCCGGAGGCTTCCAGTGCGACATCGGTGCCGGTGTCGAGCAGGACGAGCTCGTCGCGCTTGCCGATGCGCATCGGCAGGCGCAGCGAGTACTGGCCGCCCCACAGTGCAGAGGTGGTTGCCAGTGGTTGCCGGCAGGTATCGGCAGGCAGTGCCTTCAACAGCTCCAGCTCGGTGGGCCGCAGCACCAGCGGACCCAGCCGATACAGCAGGTCCAGGCCGATGATGTTGAACTCGATCTGGTCGGTGACCGTAAAGGCGACGTTGCTGAAGTGCAGATCGCCCAGCTGCACATCGACCGGAGCGGCCAGGCCGATCGCCACGGTCTGCCCGGGCCGCGAATTGTCGGTGGCGAAGTTGTCGGTCACCGCCAGGCCCATCGCCTGTGCGGCCTTGCGGCTTATATGCGAACGGGTGGCGCCGGTGTCGATGATGAAATCGGAGTCGATGTCGCGCTGCTTTCCATCCTGGCCGCCCCGGATCTTGCCGCGGATGACAGGGACACCGGCCTTGGCCGACAGCGGCAGGCGGGTTCCGGCAGGCGGCGGTGCGGCCAGCGTGGCCGATCGCGGCCATTGGCTGAAGGATTCGAACGCGGGGGCGGTGATGGCGCGTACTTCCTCGCCTGCACGCAGCGACGGCGCGACATGCTGCTGATAGAGCGCGCGGACCTTCTGCATGTCGGCGGCCCAGCCGGCGATGTCGCCTTCCAGCAGACGGTTGCCGGCACGCAGGCTCCGGCACAGGTACATGACCCCCTGGCTCTTCTCGGCCACCACGGCAGCGTCGGCGATACAGGTGTCGGCCCAGCGATTGGACTGGGCGATTTCGCCACGCGTGCGGTGGTAGCCGGCACGTGCGGCCAGCCGTGCCGTGGTATTGGATTTGCCGATCCGCTCCAGGGCCGCGCTGTTGCCCTGCATCACCGCCACGGTGATGCCATGGCTGTCTTCAGCGACCACATCGCGGGCCCCGGCGGGGGCGGCCACGCCCAGCGCGATCACTGCGGACATCAGGAATTTCATTGCCTCAGCTCCTCTGTGACACGTATCGGCCGCCCGGTCTCCCGGGCGGCCGATGTTCCGGTGCAGCATCAGAACCCGCTGATGACCAGGTTGAACTGGCCGGTGAACGAGTTGGTGTTCGGATCGAACGTCAGGCCGATGTTGAACGACACACCGTTACCGAAGTCCTGGTTGAAGCTGGCGTTGTAGTTGCTCACATTGAAGTGATCGGTGGTCAGACCCAGGGTGTAGGTCTGGCCTGCATACTGGAAGCTGCCGTTACCGGCCAGGCCCCAGTTGCCATTGGTCAGATTCAGGTTCTCGGTCAGGTTGAAGGTCAGGTTGTAGTCCTGCAAGACCCATGTCTGGGTCGCGCTGGCTACACCGTTGCCATCAATGCTGGCGTTGGAACTGAAGGTGGTCTCGCCACCGCCGTCGCCACCACCACCACCGCCGCCGCCGCCACCACCGCCGCCATCGCCCGGATCCCACGGATCGGTCCAGTCCGGCGGATCCGGGTTGGGACCCCAGTCGTCCGGCGGGGTCACATCGACCGGCGGCAGATCGGTGGTA